>JAEUIE010000003.1 GCA_016795155.1 Planctomycetia bacterium
GGCCAAGCTTGGCCTCAGCATCGAAACGTGCAGCCAGGTTCAGGAACTCATTCACCAGATGGCCAAGGAACAAATCGATGCTGCCATCCGGGAGTTTCAACGCGATCTCGGCTTCGAAGCGAGCAAGCTCGACGTCCTGGCCCACCAGATGCTGCAAATCCATCGCATGCATTCCATTGGCGATTCGATGGCCCGCCGACTCAAGGAAGGTGACCTGCCCGCATCGTTCTACAACGCCTATCGTCACGTTGTCAAGGATACGTCAACGATGCTGTTGCAACTCGACGAGCAACGCATCAAGGAGAACCGCAAGACGTTTGTCTCGCCGGAAGATGCCGACGCCAAGCTCGCGGAAGAGCAGCGTTGGAATCACGTTCTGTACGCCTCATCGGAAATGAAAATCCGGAATGGCTACTATTACGATCCACGACGCGGCGTGGCGCAGCCTGCACTCGATCTGCCGATGGAGCAGGTCGCTGAGCGCGACATCATCCGCATGCGGTTTATGCCGAAAAGTCCGCGTGAGGATGCCAACATCGCCGATGCCTTGCTCGAAGTAGAAAATGAAGAAGCGGAAGCCTGGTACGAGAAAGTGAACAACATGGAGGTGCCGACCGATGCGCGGAAGTTCGACCCGGTGTTCAATGATGAACCCTACATGCAACACGCCAGGCATCGAGGCTACGTGACCACCGCGAAGAAGATCTTTCTGGAACGGCTACAACATTACAACGAAGTCTGGCAGAAGGCGGAAGAAAAAGTCGAAGGCCTGATGGAAGCCATCGGCATCAAGATTGGCTTCTGTCACGAATCAGTGGGTTTGCCGAGGAGTGTGCAAAAAGCAGCCGAGGGCGATGCGGAGGCGATCAAAGCGTTGAAGTCGGCAGTAAAAGAGATGCAGGCCAATAAGTCAAAGATCAAGAGTGAAGCAGAGAAGAAGGAACAGTTGGAATACGCACTCAACACGCCATACCACGTGCAGGCACTCGCGATTTTCCTGGCGTTCAGCAGTTTGTGGACGTGTACAAGCATGGTGTTTGCCGTGGGACACGTTTCCAACGTGTCATCGGGGATGAGTCGCCCAGGCATCGCAAGCCGCTGGCACGATACAATCGTGCCCCACGATGATGTGGAACAGGATTCCAATCCTGTTCGCGGTGACAATACGCTGTCACCGCTCGACGCTGTCAAGATTGGAATCTTGACCCACTACGGACTGCCAGGAGCAGGGGATGCTCACGAGATTCCGGACTTATTTTGCCACTTTTCTCCGCGCGGCCCCGCCCCGGGCTTAAAGAGCCCGGGGCTAAATAGAGTGTTTTTTCAGGGTTTTTCCCGTGTTTCCACTGACACCGGCTGATCGCCGTTTTGCTTCGAGTGGGACGAAATTCACCTTTTTCCCACTCAAATCAGCGGAGATGCTGCGCGCGTCACTTCACGAACAAAACACATACAGGCACGGAGACCTTGATGCTAGAACCAGTAGGCGACAATTTTCCAGTCGATTCATCAATGGCAAACGCAAACACATCGCCTGAATCCTGGTTGGCGGCGAGCAGATATTTGCCAAACAGATTGAAATTGCGAGGCGTTTTGCCTTCGGTACTGAAGTGTCCCTGGGGTGTCAGGGTGCCATCATCTTTCACCTTGAACAGAGCGATGCTGTTATGACCACGATTGGAAACATAAACAAACTGGCCACTCGGATGCACCCTGATCTCGGCAGTGCTGTTGCCTGCTACATCGTGAGGCAGCGTGGTGACAGTATCAAGCAGAGTCAGCTTGCCGATCTCAGCGTCATAACGATAGCTGCTGACGCTGGATGTCATCTCGTTGTTGGAATAGGCGAACTTGCCTTGTGGATGGAAAGCAAAATGTCGCGGCCCACCGCCGGGTGGCGTCTTGGTGGTGCCGTGTGGGGTCAGCGAAGCTTTCGTGGGATCGAGTTGATATACCAGCAGTTCATCAGTACCCAGGTCAGCAGCGATGGCGAACCGGTTGGCAGCATCGACATTAATCGAGTGAGCATGCGGGGCCTCCTGTCGCTGCTTGTTGACACTCTTGCCTTCGTGCTTGATGTACGAAACCACTTCACCCAGCGATCCATCGTCCTTGATGGGCAGCGACGAGACACTGCCTGCAGAATAGTTGGCGACCAAGACGCATTGGCCGGTCGCATCAACCGAAAGATGACACGGACCAGCGCCGCCACAAGGCTGGGAATTGATCCTGGTCAACAGGCCAGTGCCGGGTTCAATCTTGAAAGCAGTAACGCCTCCACCTTTCTTGCCTTCGCTCGTTGCCACTTCGCTGACTGCGTAGAGCAGGGGCTTGGTAGGATGCTTCGACAGGAAAGAAGGGTTCGTCACTTTGCCAGCCAACTGAGGCTGCGACAAATGCCCTGTTTTCAAGTCGAGTTCAGCCAGATAGATACCCTCACTGCCTCGGCCCGTGTAGGTGCCGAAGTAGACTCGCACTTTCTGATCATCTGCAGCGTGGAGCGTTGCAGCGGAAACGGACAAGGCGATTGCCAGTATGCGAAGCATATGAACTCCCATCAGATAACAGGGTGTTTGCCGATGTTGATCAGAATCTGTCTGACACTGTCAATGCGGTTGAGGACATAGAAATGAATGCCAGGCACACCAGCCAGAAGCAGACCTTCCAGTTGTCTGGTACAGTGAGCGATGCCGACCGCTACCTGACCAGCCGGGTCGTCTTCGTAGCGCTGCAGATCAGTCACCAGTTTCTGAGGCAGCTTGGCTTTGCACAAGGCGGTGATGCGCTGAACCTGTTTCAGACTCAACACCGGCAACAGGCCAGGAACCAGCGGAGCATCAATGCCACGCATCTGGCATTTATCTCGGAAGCGGAAGAAATCATCGTTGTCGTAAAAGAGCTGGGTGTAGATGACATCGCCACCCAGATCGATCTTGCGTTTGAGGTTATCGAGATCGCTGTCTGCAGAACTGGCTTCCGCATGCGTTTCAGGATAGCCTGCCACACCAATGCCAAACTGCGGAAATTCCGTTTTGATGAATTTCACCAGTTCGCTGGCATAGCGAAAGCCGTTAGCAGTCTGTTGAAATTGTGTCTGACCCTGAGGCGGGTCACCTCGCAGAGCCATGATGTTGCTGACCTTGGCATCGCGAGCATCGGCAAGCCATTGCCTGATGTCGTCAATGTTGGAACCGACACAAGTGAAGTGGGCGGTGACCGGTGGTTTGACGTCCTGTATCAACTTTCGGGCAATATCGAGCGATTGCGACCGGGTGCTGCCACCAGCGCCATAAGTAATGGAAAGAAAAACAGGGTTATAGCGAGCCAGTTGTCTGCTGGTTTCAAACAAGGCCGCTTGGGCAGCCTCGGTTTTGGGAGGGAAGATTTCAAACGACCAGCCTATCTGGCCTGGCCTGTAATACTGACGCATCGGCAGGTGTCTCTCATAAAGCTACTGTCTACTGCCATGTTAGTATCTTGGGAAATGACTTCTATGCAAATTCATGAGAACTATGCTCATAATTGGATGAGGGCGAATGATGAAAGATTCTGGTGGTTAACCCAGTTCCTTTAACTAAATTGAAGGTGTGAAGGCTATATCCCCCAGTTTTACATTGCTTTAGCGATTTATCGGGTTTTACCATCCTGTTTCACGAGTTCATGTGCTACAGTAGTAGTGCATCGCCGTTGCATCGGGAGCGAGAATTTAGAATGATGGATATTGCTTAAACCATCGTGAATTCTCGTCGGATTTAGAGTGTATTTATGGCTGCGCCGCTCAAAGGAACAGACCTGCTTGAACTGGTTCGGAAAAGCGGGTTGCTGGAGCAACCTCGTTTTGAAGGCTACGTTTCGACTTTGCAGCAGGATGGACCGGTGGAAGAAGATCCATCGCGGCTGGCTACACGTCTCGTAAAAGATGGCTTAATCACGATTTTCCAAGCCAGGCAGATGCTTCGTGGCCGATATCGAGGCTTTTTCCTGGGCAAATACAAAGTGCTTGAACCGATTGGTTCTGGTGGCATGGCGGACGTGTATCTTTGTGAACACACCACCATGAGGCACAAAGTTGCAGTTAAAATACTGCCTATTGACAGGTTGAAAGACCCCAGCCTGTTAGGTCGCTTCAAACGTGAAGCACAAGCCATTGCTACGCTGAATCACCCCAATGTCGTCCGTGCGTTTGACCTCGATAATGAAGGCAACCTGCATTACCTGGTTACCGAATATGTCGATGGCTGCAACATGCAGGACTTCATCAAGAAAAACGGGCCATTGCAGCCTGAACGAGCCGCGAATTACATCGCCCAGGCTGCTGCCGGTTTACAGCATATTCAGGAAGCTGAGCTGGTTCATCGTGATATCAAGCCCGGCAATTTGTTACTTGATCGCAGCGGTGTGGTCAAACTACTCGATCTTGGCCTGGCACGATTTAACGATATTGAACGACAGGATAACCTGACTCGTGATTTTGATGATGGCCGGGTTTTGGGAACTGCCGATTACATTGCACCCGAACAGGGCATCAAAGGCAGCGAAGTAGATATTCGGGCCGATATTTACAGCCTGGGAGCGACATTTTATTTCATGCTCAAGGGAGAGGCACCATTCGAGGGTGCAACGGTTACGCAAAAGCTGTTGTTCCATCAGATCAAGGAACCGCCTCCACTTCCAGATACCATTCCCGCTGAGATTGCTGAACTCGTCAGGCACATGATGGCCAAGAAACCCGCCGAGCGTGTTCAATCACCTGCAGAAGTGGTGGAAAGATTGTTGCCTTATGTGAACGAGCCAGTGCAGCCTCTGGAAGAAGAGATGCCGCCTCGCTCCTCGGTCTTTGCATCACAGTCGAAAGTAGCTGGTCCGAAGAGTTCGTCACGTCTGTCGGGTCGCCTGGCTATGACAGGCATTTCCCCATCACTTTCAGGCCCTGCTTCCGGACGAGTTTCTGGCCCACGTTCAGGGATTGACCCTGCTTTGCGTGCAACACCTCACGCCGGGGTGAACATTCCGACTGTTCCCAATCCCATTGTTACCCCGACGATTCCTGAACTGATTGAAGATGATGACGAAGTCCCGGATCGGTTGACCAGTGGCGATGATGACATTGCTGTTTCATTTGTAAATAGATACAAGTGGTATCTCATCGGCGGCGCAGTGGCGGTATTGCTCGGATGTGCCGTGCTGGTCTATACCTTGATCAGTTCTGTTTCCGGCAGCAAGATACCCATTAAATCGAGCAATTTCTCTGTTCTACCAGAGCAGAACGAAGAGGAATTAACCAAGCCTGCTTCCACTGCACCTGCTGGTGGCTCGAATAATTCCAAGACTCCAGGCAAGTGAGTATCATCGCATGGTCTGCCTGCGACAGATTTCCGCGATGGATGTTTCATCCATCAGATGACGGGCTTCAAGATTCTCGCTGGCCAGCAACTGTAACGCTGCTTCATGTGCATCGCGTTCCATCGTTATTAAAATGACTTCCACAGCATAGCCTCGTTGTTTGAGAGTACCAAGGGCAATGGCTGTTGCAGGTATAACCTGTGCCAGGATGGCTATAATCGTGGCATCACGCGGCATGTGACTTTCTGCTTCATCAATCAGATCAGGAAGTTCCAGGCCTTCGTTGAGTTCCAGTCGAGCCATCATTTCGCGAAGCAGTTGCAACTGTTCCGGTCCACGTCGTGTGGTCACGATCATAGGCTGTAGATGCGCCGTTTTCAGTTCGGTTGCAGCTTCAGCCAATGCAAGCCGTCGGCTGAGGAAGTCTGCCACGCCATCGTCCTCGTCCTTGTGCCAGCCTTCCAGACGAATGCGATCTGCAGCATCGCGACCATTGCTGACCAGGCCGATCTGCTGACCCAGCTGATACAGTGCATTGGCCAGGGATATCGCAGCAGTGACTGCCAGTTCTGATCGATAGGGTTCGCCTCGTTCATGGAATGACTGCTTGTGAAAATCGAGCAGGATGGTAGCGCCAGCGATGGTGCTTGGTTCATAAATCTTGCAGTGCAGCGATCCCAAGCGGGCCGTAGTGCGCCAATGTACGCGGTTCATGGCATCGCCAGCCTGATAGGCCCGAACACCTGCAATACGGGTGGGGTCTTCAAATAAACGATGTGTCAACCTGATCTCGCCCACTGGGCGTCGAGATGCAAGGTCGTAACCTTCCAAGGGAATAATGCGTGGGTAAACCAGCAGAAATTGTGGCGCCGCTGCTATGCGAAACCGACGATACAGACCAAATAGATCGCCACCTTCCAGAACCAGTGGTCCAAACTGGTAGAAGCCACGCATTTGCGGAGTAATCTCATACTTTAGCTTGCGGTCGCTGTTACCCCATAGAACCGTGATTCGCTGCCGTTTGCCTTCAATCTTCAGTCGCGGAGGTCTGGATCGCAGGTAGTGTTCAGGCTGATAATCCTCTGCAATGATCCAAGGAATCGGAATAGGGCCGCGGTTTCCCAGAGTAACTGAAACAGACGTCGTTTCGCCAATATCCATCTCTTTCAAGCTGGGTTTGCGGTCAGCATAAATGTTTTTACCCCATGTTAGAGCCAGGAACCGGCTGGTCAGTATCAAGCCGAGCAGGGCATACATAGAATAAGCAAGAAGTCCAAGTCCAAACAGCAGGGCTATGGCAAGAATTACCAGTGAAGCCAGTATCCAGCGGATCATGCAGTCTTCGCCTCGGTAGTAGGTACCGGAACCGCTGTCTCGCTCATGATGCTTTCGATTACTCGCGTAGCGGTGAGCTTGCGCAATCGGGCTTCAGGCTTCAGAATAATACGATGTGCCAGCACAGCGACGGCCAGTCGTTTGACATCGTCGGGTAGAACAAAGTTTCTTCCACGAATAGCAGCCAAAGCTTGGGAACTGCGGTAGAGAGCAATGCTGGCACGAGGGCTGCCTCCCAGCCTGATGTCGTCATGCGACCGGGTCTGGGTTACCAGATCAAGCATGTACTTTTTCACTTTGTCATCGACGAAAATTTCACGAACAGCTTTCTGGCAGCTTAACAGTTCTTTTTCAGAGCAGACTGGTTCCAGTTCATCGATGGGATGGCTTTTCTGAAAGCGATCCAGCATTTTGGACTCTTCATCGACGGCGGGGTAGCCCAGACTTAACCGCACCAGAAATCGATCTAGTTGTGCTTCAGGCAGTGGAAAGGTTCCTTCATGATCAATGGGGTTTTGCGTGGCAATGACCACAAACGGGCTTTTCAGTACATGGGTTTCGCCATCTACCGTTACTCGTCCTTCCGCCATCGCTTCCAGAAGTGCAGATTGTGTACGTGGCGTGGCACGGTTGATTTCATCAGATAAAACGATCTGGGCAAAGATCGGACCTGCCCGGAATTCAAACTCACCCGATTTCTGATTGTAGATAGAGGCTCCGGTTACATCGGTGGGGAGCAGATCGGGTGTGCATTGAATACGTTTGAAACTACATCCCACACTGCGAGCCAGGCTTCTTCCCAGCATGGTCTTGGCTACACCGGGTACATCCTCCAGAAGAATATGCCCTTCCGCAAAGGCTGCAACCACTGCAAGGACTACGGGTTGTCTTTTCCCAAAGATAACCTTCTCAATGTTGGCAATAATCCGGTTGGCCAGGGCGGCCACTTCTGCTTGTGCCATCGTTTATTCCAGATAATGTTAACCCATTACTATAGCTTAATGAATGCAGCAGGTGTTAGAAGCACTTTTGAGAAACTATGCTGGATAATCGTGAAAAAGGCTGGTGGTACTGGCGGACCGTGGCATGGTGCTTCGGTCTGCTTCTGATAATCCTTCCCGTCTGCATTCCGATCGCGGAACTGCTGCTTACTCGGTCTGCCTGGTCAGTTTGGAGTGAATCCAGCCGAATGGCCTGGCTGATTATTTCCACAGTTGGAATAGCGCTATCCAGCAGCTTACTGGCATTGGGGTTGGGATCAGTCACAGCATTTCTCCTGGTACGCACCAATCTGGTGGGGAAATCCATCTGGGGAATCCTGCTGGGAATGATCCTCTTTATTCCTTTACCGATGCTGTTGAGCGGCTGGTACATCATGATGCAAATGTGTGATGCAACCATGCCTGCATTATGGCCGGTTGAAGCACGATGGATGGGAACCATTCTGCTGCATGGTTTGCAGGGATTGCCTTGGGTAATACTGATTCTGGGAATAGGTTTGTTGTGGATAGAACCTGAGCTAGAAGAGGAAATGCGACTGGCAGCGCCTTTTCACCGAATATTTCATCGGGTGATCTTACCCCGCTGTTGGCCATTCGTTGGCATGTCTGTCTTGATGGTCAGTTGGATTACCTGGCATGAGATTGCTGTTACTGATTTCTTTCGCGTTCACACATTCGCAGAAGAAGTGTACCTGCAACTCAACAGTGGTGGCAAAGATCAATCTTCTCGTGCCATAGCTGCTACATTCCCCTGGTGCCTGGTTTTCGTCACAGTCACACTATGGTACATGAACTGGTGGAAACGTCGCTGCCCGCCTCAATGGCCCAGCCTCGGTAGGCTTCAACAGTTTTCATTATCTTCCAGACAAACGGCAGCGCAGTTGTGGATGCTGGGAATAATCTCGCTTTTGATTTTTGTACCTGTGGTTGGTTTGCTGTTTCGTATGGGGCATCAGTTGGATGGCAGTTGGTCGCTTGCACATTGCCTGTCCTGTTTCAGCCGGGTTTTTACTCAACAAGGCGGAGTATTGTTTCAAAGTTTGCTAATGGCAGGTTTAACCGGACTTATAACTGGTGTTACAGTGCTGATCCTGGCGTGGATTAGTCGCGGTTCCGCTCGCTGGGAAAACCTGACCTGGTGGGTCGCAGCTTTACTCTGGACACTCCCAGGTCCCATTCTGGGAATTGGATTGCTTGAGTACATCCTGTTTCTGATTCAGGTACCCGTTGGAGGATGGTTATCACCATGGCTCTACAGTGAGCCATCCCCCGTTCCAACGATGTGGGCTGCCTGGCTCCGTTTTCTGCCATTAGCATGGCTAGTGATTTGGCCTATGGTTCGAACGTTGCCACGCGAGTGGGATGATCTGGCTCGACTGGAAGGAGCAACACCCTGGCAACGATTTCGACTGCACGAGTTTGCAGTATTGCTAAAACCTGCGCTGGTTATTGCTTTTGGAATTGCATTATTAACACTTGGCGAAATCAGTGCTACCAAAATGGTCACAACCCCTGGTTACTTGCCTTTGTCGCACCTGGTATTTCAGCAATTGCATTCCGGTGCCGATGCAGAACTCGCTGCACTGTCACTCACCCTGATGATGCCTGCGTTATTTGCTGCATTTGTTACGGGCATGGTAATCCTGTTCAGATATCGTCGGCAAAGGAATTAAATCGGGTTCGACAAAGCTGGTTCGCGCTGATTCATGGAAAAGTGTCTCATGGCGATAATGCCGTAGTAGCGCTGATAACTTTCGATCGAAAAATTCCGGGAAATGCGATTTCAAATCATCAAGCTCACACGGCTTGTCAGGGCGATGAAGTTTCTTCCTTGCATCTGCAATCAAACAACAGAATGCAACTGTAATGGTTTCGTGATAGCCCATATCCTTCTTGAGGACAGCGTTATTGAATTTGTTGATTCCGTTACGAACGCGAATTACCGCCTCATCGTAAGGCAATCGTGTTACATAGAGCCAAGCCATGCGAACATGTGCTTCATGCGTCCAGGCTGCTGCAGGCAGGGTACACGTCTCAAATGCATTCAGGAATGAGTCATCGCTCATGGCTGGATCCTCCTGAGAAAGACAGGCACCTGCCGAACAATGTTCACCAAAACACAACGAGCGACATGAACTACATCATGCCGCTCGTGCGAAAAGTAACAAAAGACTATTTCTTCTTTTCGTCTTTCTTGGCAGCAGGTGCTGCAGCAGCTGCGCCGGCAGCGGGTGTTGCACCTTCTTCGCCTTCAGCAGCCTTGGCTTTCTTGGGCTTCTTGAGCACAATTTTCAAGACACGTGTTTTAGGAATGCCATAGGGGCTCATTCCCTCTTTCCACTTGTCTTCTTCTTTCATTTTGGTGATGCGTTCAACGCGTGTCAGCACACTGCGAACCTGAACGATACCGCTTTTACGTTTGAGGCTTTTGTCGATGGACATGAATGGATTTCCAGGCTAATTCTTACAGGCTAGTTAGATTAAGATAAACCGGTAAACAGGCAAGGGGCAATCATGAGAGAGGCTGATTTCCGTCCCATTTTACAGTAAGATATCACTTTACAAGGAGGTGATCGTGCAGCGAAAGAGCTTGTTTTTTTCACTGATGGCCTGCGTTGCATTGGCATGGACGGCCTGGCTTGCTTATTGGGTAGTAACTGCTGCTGATCCGGTGGTTGTATCTGCACCACAACTGCATTTTGCTTCCCTGGTAGTTGAAGGGGAAGTACAGGTTAAAGGTAACTTGGCCGAGGTCAAGATCATCAAAGTATTCAAGGACGACTTTCAGAAAACCAGACAACAGCCCTTACCCGAACTCATCCAGGTTGAATGGGAACCAGATTTTCACAAAGTAAGCAGTCAACGAATGTTGCTGGCCTGTCTAAAAAAACAGGGTAATGCAAACTCTTATTATGAGATTGCACCAATTCCGATGCCCAACGGCTTCCGCGATCCAAGGGTATACCCATTTACTGATAGTGTGAGAATTCAGACGGAACGAATTCTGGCACCTCGTAAATAAAGAAGCCGTGATGATTTCTCATCACGGCTCTGGGCGATAGTTTTATTGGCTTAGTAGCATTCAGGTACTCGGATTGCTACTTTCCGGCAGCGGGTCTCACAATAGGTGTGAGGCACCATCTGGCAGGTCGTGACTGGCACAGTGCGAGTGCACACTTCAGATACCATGCGGCAGGTGGTGACAGGAACCTGGCGTTCCATGACTTCCGGAACCATTTTGGTTCGCTGGCATTTGATCACCTGTTGACGAGGTTCAGAAACCATACGGCACGTAGTAACAGGTACTTGTTTACAGATCGTTTCAGAAACCATGCGGCAGCGGGTTTGGGTGACCATCTGTGTATGCTGTTCGCGTACCATGCGGCACGTGGTGTAGCAAACTTTGCGGGTGGTATGTACAGGCACCTGTTTGCAAACCTGGTAAGGAACCTGAACCATACGGCACTCAGTTACCATGCGGGTGCAGGGTACCTGTTCGCAAATCTGCTTGGGTACACAAACCGTTCGGTAGCAGGTGCGGGGAGGCATCTGGCAGGTAACGGTTCGGCATGCTGCAGACTTGGTGCATTTAGCGCCAGTTTTCGGATCGATGAAGCATTCACCAGGAATCTGTTCCACTCGGGTGAAACACTCGCCAGCAACGGTGTAAGGAACCTGATGGGTTTCATAAGTCATCTTGGATACAGTCACCATGTGCGTGACTGGTCGCTGATAATACTGAGGCACGGAGCGATAGCGTGTTTCTGACACGGTTTGATAGCGGCATTCCACGACATCGCGAGTATGTGTCTCATAAACAGGCTTGCACGTGGTATAGCAGTAGGGCACCTGGAACTGCTCATAAACAGGTCGGCAAACAACCTGGCGGTGTTCTACCATTTTAGTCTCATAAACCGGTTTGCAAACGGTGTAGTTCTGCACTACATCGTAGCATTCCACGACAGGTCGGCATACCGTGTACTTCTGCGTTACCATGTGTGTTTCATACACAGGCTTGCAGACCGTATAGTTCTGCTGAACATAGCAAGTAGAGTAACAAGGACGATAGACAGTGCGTGGCACTGATTCTACTACCGTCTCGTAACAGGTACGGTACCGTACCTTGGGATAACAGGTGACAGTCGGTGCACAACAGCTATTAAAAGCCGACGCCCCGCAGCCACCGAAGGCATTTGCCGTACTGGGAAGCAGCATCGCGCCCAGACTGACAACAGCAACGGCCCAACGACAGAGCGTGGACAACATGGCAGCATCTCCTCGTGAAGTGGTCCAACACAACATTGGAATCACACAGCTTGCTTCTGCAAACTGTTCTGCTGAAGTTTGCCTGATGTGATGCATCTGTCCAAATGCAGGAGCGCAATTTCCCTACACTCAGCCAATTACCTAAGCGGTACGCTCGGCAAGGTCGGATTGTTGATCAACGTCATTCATTGCAAATGTTGTGAAGTTGTAAAAGTTACAAGCAAAAAATAGAAACGAGACAATATTCCGAAGACAAAACAACGCATGACGCTTAATCCCAAACAGCGGCTTCTTCACCATCAACGCGTAACGTCAGGCATTTAGCGCTGCCGCCCGCTTTCAAGAATTCATCGAGTTCTACGCCAATTGGAAGATATCCTGCACATTCAAGAATCTGATGCAAGCCAGGACAGTTACTATTGGTTACGACTGATTTGCCTACTACTACAGCATTGCAGCCGAATCGAAATGCATCAGCTTCAGGAACGGGATACAACTTGGGCACATGCTGTTGCAGCACCTTTCTGCCATATGCGTCAAACGCATCAGGAAAATAAATCGCTTCACCGGGAGACAACGGACAGAAGCAGGTATCGAGATGATAAAACCGTGGATTAACTAGCTCCAATGGCAGCACACGCCGGTTAATGATCTTGCCGACTTCCTGATGAGCTAATGCATCGCTGCGGAAACGATACCCTGCAAACAAAATTGTGCCACAGAACAAGGCATCTCCTGCACCCTCAAAATACATTTCTTCAGGCAAATGCTCGACCTGATATTCGTTAGCCGCAAACCATGCATCGAAAAATGGTGTTTCACCAGCACGCTCGCCATGTTTGAAACGGCTGCTGATAAACTTTCGATGGAACATCAGTCCAGCATTGGCAGTGAATACCAGATCAGGTAATCCCTTTTGTGCTTCGATCAGACTGACCTTTACCCCAAGAGATACGAGCGTATCGTGTAGTTGTTTCCATTGCTGTTTTGCTTTGGGTTGGTCAGCAGGTTTTGAACGGTTCATCCATTCATTGATTTCATACTCGATGCCATAATGATCGGGCGGGCACATCAAAATATGCGGAGCAGACCGGCTCATGAGCCACTTCCTTTCCGCAGCTCGGTTACCAGTTCACGCAGGAAAGGTTCAACATCGGTTACAATACCAACCGTTTGACTGCTGCCACGATCCATGAGTTTGGTAACCGTTGCCGGATTAATATCGATACAAGCAACCTTAACACGTGCGGGTAGCAGGTTGCCGGTTGCAATCGAATGTAGTGCCGTTGCCACCATCAGGCAGAAGCCGACGTTGTCCCGCACATGCTCCCGCATCAACTCCTGGGCCTTGATGGTATCGGTGATGACATCGGTGAGAGGACCATCATCACGGATACTACCTGCGAGGATATACGAGATGTTGTGCTTGACACAGTCGTACATAATGCCTGATGTGAGAACGCCTTTCTCAACAGCAGGTTTAATGCCTCCAGCTCGGCGAATCTTATTAATAGCTCGTAAGTGATGCTCATGCCCTTCATCCATAGGCAAGCCTTTATCCATGGAAATGCCCAAGCTGGTACCGAACATGGATTGCTCGATGTCGTGAGTAGCCAGTGCATTGCCGGCAAAAAGTATGTCCAAGTAGCCCATCTGAATCAAGGCACATACATGCTCTACACCACCCGTATGAACAATCGCGGGCCCCAGTACTGCAAGTATCTTCTGTTTCGCCTTGCGTGCTGCTCGCATCGCGCCAGCTATCTCGCGGACTGTGACTCCCTTGGGTTTTTCACTGCTCACCGGGCTCGACATGAATTCGAACAGTCCTTTGTGGTGACCAGCTTCAGCGGCCTGAACACGAATCCCGCGATGGCCAACAACGATGGGCATCCCCTTTTTTACATCCAGCATGGGAATACATCGGGGCAATCCCGTGCTTGCATCAAGTGTTATTCCGCAGTCCATTTCCTGATCGGCAACATCAACCCATTTGTCGTTCATCCGAATTTGTGTGTGGTGATTTGTTGTACTGTAAAACGTCTCAGGAAATGCTCCATCCATATCAGCTGGTTCAATGGACGCATCTTCCTGGGTAATCGGCGTGGCGCCGTGATCGTGAATGACTTCAAGGATATCTTCCAGAACCTCGGTGCTTTTCGCCAGCACTTTGATCTTGGCGTAACTGGGATCCGTAGGCTTCACGCCCACATTGATCTGCTGTAATTCATATAGTCCGCCACGGGTGAGAATTTCATCCATGATCTTCGGAAGCAGCAGCGAATCAATGATATGCCCATTCAGTTCAACGATTTCTGCTACTGGAAAATCATTTGCCGTTGACTGTTGAGGTTTCACAGCCATAAGTCACCTGGAGAGAAATGATCCTCTCATTGTAGAAGCCAGGAGAGTGCTGCCAGTGGAAATGAAGGTTCATGCTGATAAAGAAATTGAAGTATCTACGCTACTTTGTGGAACAATGGTTCGTTGATTAGCTGGTAGAGTAATCGACCTGCAGACGCGTACGCTTCTAAAAGAGCAGCTTCGCCGGTAGCTGCTAATACGAACTGAGGCCTTCGGCTCATTTTTAGCAGTTGCTGTTGAAGCTCAGACCAGTTTACGTCTCCATGTCCCAGTGGTAGGCTGCGGAAGATCTCGTGACGACGCCGATCACGAAGTCTGATTTGCCCCAGACGGTGCTCTAATGTTATCAATTCGTGAAGAGGGTTGCGTCCTACAGCTATGCAATTGCCTGGATCAAAGCTAATAGATAGAGTTTTATCCATTTCTGCGAGGCTTAACGATAAATCAGCTGCCCAGTTGGTTTCCAGCGACACTTGAATATGGTACTGCTTCGCAATTTCCAATGCAGGGAGCAGATACTGATGAAAACGTCGCAGATCGCCTGGATTTTTCGGTGCAGCAGCTTCAAGCAGAGGCACATGCAGCAACGGGATTTTTAAAAAAGCTGCCGAGTGCACCAGGTCAGACAAGGCATCAACGCTGGTCAGATCAACTCGTCCTTTCCGATCAATCAGAGGCCATTCATAAGCAAACGTAGCAGAGAACGATTCCAGTGAAACGCCCATAGCCAAGGTAGTCTGATGCCAGCGAGAAATACCATCGGCGGAACTCAGCCAGCAACGGTCGCCTTGAAAAGATGGGCGAGACAATTCCAGTGCTGAAATGCCAAGCCCGTGAGCTTGTGCACACAACCGTGCATCCGTGGTTCGCAAATGATAATCGATGGCTGCCAGTTTCATATGCAGGTTCCCGCAACAGCACAAGTATGAAAGCTGGGGGAACCGGGTCAACTACAGCGGCGTGCTAAGTCAGCCGAGGATAGACAAGCCAGCGAATGATGAAGGGTTATAACGATTGCTCCAGGGTGGTTTCACCGTTTTGCTGCGAACTGCTATAACAGGTTTAACGTTACACGATGCCGAGTAAGCCATGAGTCAGGATTTCAGCCAGTACGATCAAAAGCCTCCATTTGATGGTGGTTTTCCTCAAACTGCAGCGCCAGTGCAGCAAAGAGGCAGCAGTGGCTGCGGAAAAGGATGCCTGATTGCATTGGTGATCCTGTTGATACTGGCAGGGGTTCTGGTCGGTGTCGGCATTTGGGTATTCAATCATGTAGCCAAGGGGATAACACAGAATCCAGAAGAAATTGCCCAGCGATTGAAGCAGCGTTTTGCCGGCGCGGTAATCCCTGAAGGTTACCGTGGATTGATAGGCATCAAGTTCGCGTTGGGTTTTGAGATGGATTTGATGATTTTTGGCAAAGAGAACGCGGATATTGATGAAGAGGGAAAGGTAGTCAGCGGAGATACTATGATGCTGTTCTCGTTTTCTGTTCCTGGCATGAAACAGGATGATTTGGAGGATGCGTTGCAATCAACCAACCAGAACGGCAAAGTCATTGAGAAACAGCCTTACACTGTGAAGGCTGGTGAGTACGAGTTTGAAGGATCCAAGCAAAAAGTTCAGAACCGTCGTGGCGAAGAACGGCAGACAGTGAATCAGATCATAGTTCCCCTTGGCAACAGTACCATGGTGGTAATGCAGAGCAATGAACAGGTAGACGAAGAATCATTGCAAGCGTTTCTGAAATCCGTTGCCAAGGAAAGTCCTTCAGCCAGAAAAACAGGAGAAAAGAAAGAAGAGAAAAATAAGGAATAGAAAAATCAAAGATAGGTTAGCTGAATTCACATGTATCAAACAAGGTGAATAGAATATACCAGATGCCAAATTATCAAAACCACGTACTTTGCGTTAATAAACCCTTGCAGTAACAGTGGTTAAGGATGTAGACTGTGCAGAAGACAGTCCGGCCCATTTTCTTTGAGTTAAGCACAAATCATGAGCAAAGGTCGTAGCGGAGAATTTACCGACATCCTCGTAAGAAAAGGGATCGTCGGTCGTGATCAATTGCAGGAAGCTCAGGCAGTTCAGAAATCTACGGGTGCAAAACTCGCCGATGCTTTAGTGAAGCTCGGATACTGTTCGTCCAATGATGTAATCACCGCTATGGCTGAACATCATGGATTGCAGGCAATCAATCTGGATGAAGTTACTGTACCCGCAGCAGTGGTAGAATTGGTTCCAGAATCAGTGGCTCGTGAAAACGTTGTACTGCCATTATCATCAGAAAATGGCATGCTCAAGATCATCATGAGCGACCCGATGGATCTGGACACTATCCAGAAACTCACATTCATATTGAATAAGGATATCCAGCCAGTCCTGGCGGCTCGTGAACAGATTGTCGAAGCCATCAATCGGTATTACGGCCAGTCTGAAACAGAATCAGTTGATTCGATGCTGGCGGAATTTACTGATACAGCCATTGATACTACCGAAACGGAAGCTCAGGCCGCTGCTGCAGATACCAATGAATCAGACGCTCCAATTGTGAAACTCGTTAACCTGATGATCCAGGAAGCTGTTCAATTGCGAGCTTCGGATATCCATGTAGAACCCTTCGCGGATCGAATTCGTGTCAGATACCGTATTGATGGTGTACTGGTTGAGCGAGACAGTCCTCCCAAACGCCTGCTTCCCGCCATGATGAGCCGCATCAAGATCATGGGAAGCATTGATATCAGCGAGAAACGTCGGCCTCAGGATGGCCGCATCAAGTTTCATATGGCTGGCAAGAATTATGATCTGCGCGTCAGCATCATTCCTACCAATCATGGACAGGGGGCATGTTTACGTATCCTGGATCGCGCCAATATTCAGGTGAACATTCGAGATTTGGGCTTTTCGGAAGAAGACTACACTAAGTTCCAGCAGATTATTAAGCGACCTAACGGCATCTTCCTGGTTACAGGTCCAACAGGATCTGGAAAGACGACAACTCTGTATTCAGCCTTGAACGAACTGAATCGACCTGATCGAAAAATCATTACGGCAGAAGACCCAGTTGAATACTATCTGCCTGGTATTAATCAGGTAGAAGTAAAGCACTCGATCGGACTTAATTTTGCACGAATTATTCGTGCTATGTTGCGGCAGGCACCCAACATTATTCTCGTCGGTGAAATCCGCGATGTGGAAACTGCGGAAATCGCTATCCAGGCATCATTAACTGGTCACTTGGTGTTTAGCACCCTTCATACCAACGATGCACCCAGCGCCATCACACGTTTGATCGACGTTGGCGTTCAGCCCTTCTTGGTCGCTTCGAGTTTGATTGCTGTTATGGCTCAGCGATTGGTAAGAGTCATTTGTCCGAAATGTAAGGAACCGGACATGCCAACCAAGGCTGAGTTACAAGCAGGGGGTATTACTCCAGATCAGGCAGCGAAAGCTACATTTATGAGAGGACGTGGTTGTGCCAATTGCAACCATACCGGTTATAGGGGACGTAAGGGAATCTTTGAAATGATGAAAATGAATGGTGCAATCCGCGAGATGACTTTTAAAAGAGAGTCATCAACTGTACTGCGTCGTCAAGCTCGATTAGGGGGCATGAGAACATTGCTGGAAGATGGTGTTCTCAAAGCTATGCGCGGAATGACCACCTTGGAAGAGGTGCTAAGCACTTGCCATCATGAAGGATGATAAAGTGTTGTTCAATAATGCTGCATGATAAAGATACACAATGCGTCATATTGCATAGGTGTATTTATATTTTGCGGATAATTATTTGTCATAAAACATAATGTCCAGGCAATCGTGGCGTGACATTTGTTTTTTCACACTATTTTCGAGCTAGATTTGCAAGTCGGCATGTCTCCAGCATAATGAATTAAGAGTTAGAGACTATTTGCCACTTGTCCATTTTGCTCAACGGCCAACAAAAGTAAGGGGGCGGAACAGTGGCTTTGCAGAATGTACTCATGGAAAAATTGCTGGAGACGGTATTTTCCGTCAAAGCGAGCGATTTACATATTGCAGTCGGTCAGCCGCCTGTATTAAGGGTCAACGGCCGTTTGCGTCGTCTCGAAGCGAAATTATTAGAACCTGACGATACTACTGCATTAATGAAAAGTATTACGCCTGATCGCTGCCAACAGGAATTGCAGGAGCGGGGTGGTACTGACTTTGGTTTTGCTTATGGCGATAAATGCCGTTTCCGAGTAGCGGTCTTCAAGCAAAAGGGAAGCATTGGTATTGTCTGCCGTAGAATTCCCAGTCAGTTTTTGACCTTTGAACAGCTTCGCATGCCGGATGCCATCCGCAGGCTGATTACCAGGCCTCGTGGTCTCTTGCTGGTTACTGGTCCGACCGGTTCGGGTAAAACAACCAGCCTTGCATCTATGATTAACTTTCTCAATGACAATTACGACAAGCACATCATTACCGTTGAAGATCCGATCGAGTATTATCACACACACAAGAAATCAACGGTAAATCAGCGTGAGATTGGCGTGGATGTTCCAGGCTTTGCTGAAGCGCTTAAACGCGCCTTGCGTATGGACCCCGATGTGATCCTCGTAGGTGAAATGCGTGATCTCGAAACGATTCATGCTGCATTGGAAGCTGCTGAAACCGGGCATTTGGTGTTCGGAACCCTTCATACCAGCGGTGCTGCAAGCACTATTAATCGAATCGTCGATGTGTTTCCCAAGGAGCAGCAGGATCAGATTAGAACTCAGCTTTCCACTGCACTCATTGGTGTGCTTTCCCAGGCGCTGCTACCTAAGAAGCCAGATGGCCTGGTGGCTGCTTACGAGATGATGGTAGTGACACCTGCTATTCAGAATCTCATTCGAGAAAACAAAGTTTACCGTATCGATTCAAGTATTCAGACGGGCCGTAAGCACGGCATGTTCCTTCTGGATGAAAGCTTGTTCCGTCTCTGGAAGGAAGGGATTTGCGAAAAGGAGGAAGTTCTGCAGCGGTCATCCAGACCGGCAGAACTCGCAGCCAAAATTGCCTTGGCAGAACGTGGCCAGTTGGAAGACGAAGAAGAAGAAGAGGATGAGGAAGAGGAGTACGAGGATGAAGATGAGGACGAGGAGGATGAAGAATAATGTGCTGCGATCAATCGCGAGCAGCAATTCTTGAAACTTCCAGTCAATGTCAGATTCAAAGGTGAAACATGTCAGGTCAGCCCAACCAGCCGCAGAAGCCTTCAACCCCTCCGACGGGTGCTACTCGCCCTGCGCCCAATGCACCCAAACCTGCTGCACCTGGTGCAAAGCCGGCACAACCTGCAGCTCGTGGTGCTGTCCCTCCTGCCAAGCCGGGAGCAGTTCCAGGCAAGCCTGGAACACCTGCAGGAAAAACACCCCCCAAACCAGTTGCAACCGGCAAAGGCCCAGCTAAGCCGCCACCTCCAGCTAAGAAAACAGGCCTGGCTTCCAGTGGCGGACGCAAGAAACTGGGACAAATCCTCATTGATCTAGGTCTACTGGAAGAAGATCAGCTATGGGAAGTCCTCAACGAAGCCCGCGACAATGCTCAACTACTGGGGCAGGCCGCACTTTCCCGTGGACTGGTAACTGAAGAGCAGTTGTACCAGGCTTTGGCTGAACAGTTTGGAATGAAGCTGATCAACCTGAGTGAAACGAAGTTTCAGCAGGAAGCAATCGAAAAAGTACCCGAAACGATGGCCACGGTGTATAAGGTCGTGCCCATCTCGCTGAAAGACGGCGTTTTGACTGTTGCCCTGGGTGATCCAAATCAACTGCCTGCTCTCGATGATTTGCGTAATTTCATCGGTGTCAAGGAAGTGCAAGCCATGCTTTCCTCGCCAAAGGCATTGGCGGAGGCACAGATTCGTTGCTATGCAGGCAAGCAGGAAAGCATTGTTGACATCATCAAGGAACTGGAAGCTAGCCCGGAACTGGGCAGGCTTACCAAAGAATCCTCGATCGATCTCGAAGCCCTCACCGAACTCCAGGACGCGGCACCTGTTCGTAAGTTGCTGAACATGGTGATGTTGCTCGGCATTAAGGATCGCGCTTCCGATATCCATTTCGAGCCGTTTGAAGACGAATACAAAATGCGCTATCGCTGCGATGGTGTGCTCTACGAAATGGTTCCGCCACCACGCCATCTTTCCATGGCGATCAGCAGCCGTATCAAGGTCATGTCCAATCTGGATATTGCTGAACGCCGTCTGCCTCAGGATGGCCGTATCGAACTGAATGTGGGTGGTAACCAGGTGGACATGCGTGTCTCGGTGCTTCCCACTATGTTTGGGGAAAGTGTCGTCATCCGCGTGTTGGATCGCACCGTAGTGCAGCTTGATCTCGATAAGATCGGCATGGAAGAAGACATGCTGGCGGAATTCCGCAAGCTGATCAAGAAGCCCAATGGAATCATTTTGATTACCGGACCAACGGGTGCAGGCAAAACTACCACTTTATACTCAGCACTCAATGAACTGAACGATATCACTGAAAAGATCATCACTACCGAAGACCCCGTCGAATATGACATCGATGGCATCGTGCAGATTCCCATCAATTCTGAAATTGATGTGACCTTCGCCAATGCTTTGAGAGCCATTCTCAGGCACGATCCAGACAAAATCCTCGTAGGAGAAATTCGCGATCTGGAGACAGCTCAGATCGCTGTGCAGGCATCCCTGACTGGGCACATCGTGTTCAGCACACTCCATACTAATGATGCAGCCAGTTCAGTTACCCGATTGCGGGATATGGGACTGGAGCCCTACCTCATCACCGCTACGGTTGAAGGCATCATGGCACAGCGATTGGTACGCAAGATCTGCATCGATTGTCGTACCGAGTATGAGCCATCACCAGAACAACTCATGGAACTTGGCCTGCACCCCAATGACGCCAAGGGAATCTCGTTCTTCTATGGCAGAGGATGTGATCGCTGCAATAACACCGGTTATCGCGGTCGTTCAGGCATCTACGAATTCCTGCCCATCAATGACGAAATCCGCGACTTGATCATGGCCAATGCTTCTTCGGAAGAGATCACGGTCTGCGGCAAGAAATATGGAATGAGCACACTGCGCGAAGCGGGTCTGCGTGCTCTCAATCGTGGATTGACCACGATTGACGAAGTCGCCCGCGAAACGGTAACCGATGATAGTTAGCGGAGCACCACATGCCGACCTATAAATTCGAAGCGATGTCTTCTCAGGGCGAGGAAGTCAAGGATACCATTGACGCCGCAACTGAGGAAGAAGCGCAACAGAAAATCAAGCAGATGGGCTACTTCGTCACCCGCATCCAGGAAGCGGGTGGACAGAAGAAAGGCGCTGCCAAGAAGAAGAAAGCTACCGGCAAGAAACGCAAGACCTTCGTGATCGGTGGCGTTTCTACCAAAATGCTTTGCACCTTCACCCGGCAGTTCTCCACCCTCCAGGATGCCGGTCTTCCCGTACTTCGCTCTCTGAAAATTCTCGAAGGCCAGCTCAAGCCCAGCGCCCTGAAAAACGCTCTCATCGATGTCGTCGATGACGTCGAATCAGGCTCTACGCTGAGTGAAGCGTTTGCCCGGCATCCCAAGTGCTTTGATCGCCTGTATGTCAATATGCTCAAGGCGGGGGAAGCGGGTGGTGCCCTCGAAGTCATCCTGCAGCGTCTGGCCGATTTCAAGGAAAAGGCTCAGTCGCTCAAACGCAAGATCATCGGCGCCATGGTCTACCCGATCGTGGTCATCCTGGTGGCCGTCGCCATCTTGAGCTTCATCCTGATTTACATCATTCCGAAGTTCAAGAAGATCTTTGCCGACTTCCAGATGAAGCTGCCTGCCATCACCGAACTGCTTCTCGATATCTCCGATTTCGTGCAGCACAACTGGTACGTCTTCCCGCTGATATTGATAGGCATCTGGCTCTTCATCAAGCTGGTCTGCCTGTTCAAGAAGGGGCGGTATGTGTGGGACTGGATCAAGCTCCACATTCCCATCGTCGGAGGTATCATCGAGAAAACGATTATTGCCCGAACGACGCGAACGCTCGGTACCCTGGTGAGTTCCGGCGTGCCTATTCTTGAAGCTCTGTCGATTGTGAAAGAGACCTGCAATAACGCAGTCTTCGAGTACATGTATCAGCGTGTCTATGAATCGATCCGTGAAGGTGAAACGATTGCAGCGCCCATGAAAGAAAGCCGCCTGGTCGACGATATGGTCGTCAACATGATCGACGTCGGCGAGGAGACAGGCGAACTCGACAAGATGCTCTACAAGATTGCTGAAGTCTACGAAGAAGAAGTCGACGTTCTGGTGGAAAGCTTGATCAGCTTGCTCGAACCGCTGATGGTCGTGTTCCTCGGAGTCTGCGTCGGCTTCATCGTGGTCGCCCTCTTCATGCCGATGCTCGCCATCCTGGAGAAACTGGGCGGCGGCGGTAAATAGTCAAGAGTTGGCTAGTAGCTAACAGTCTCCCCTCTCCCCCGGAGGGAGAGGGGTTGGGGGTGAGGGGGCAGCGGTGGACAGTGTTCTTGCTGCTTACCAGTCAAATAAACTCAAACGCAACTCTTGGCACAAGAGATGCACTAACAGGGCGGTTGACTCGAAAGCCCTGATTTTGACCAGATTTCTGCTGAAGTGAGGATATTATGCGTCTCTCCTGTGTACAAAATCGCAACATTCAGATGTCTTGGCGGATGTCCAGTGCCAAACAAAAAGGCTTCACTCTGGTGGAACTCTTGGTGGTCATTGCCATCATCGCCATTCTGATGGCGCTTTCACTGGGTGTTATCAGCAAGGTTTACCTTGCCATCGATGAGATGCGAACAGGCAGCGATATCGAAAAGCTCAGCGAATCGTGCAATTTGTTTAAGAGTACGTTTGGTCGGTATCCTCCGAGCAAGATCATTCTGTGCGAGAATCCTGCACATTATTCCTGGCTGATAACAAATGGCACAAACGGATTATCTCAGATTGCGACATATTCTTCAGAATATCTGAGTAATGTGTTCCCAGGTTCTCTTACGACAGGTAATCATATTGATTGGACCGGATTGTTACCCGGACTTAACACCACGCCAACCTCAAGTGGAACACCAACTCCAGGACCGTCGAACGGTTCTAGATTTTTTGTTCTTGAAGGTCATGAATGTTTAGTGTTCTTCCTGGGTGGAATCCGTCCGAACTCCGGTTCGGGGCCACGTTCTTTAGCAGGTTTCAATACTGATAAGAGCCGGCCATGCGTTATGTCCACAGGCCAGCGCTTGGGGCCATTTTACGAGTTCGATGCTGGTCGCCTGAAGGATACTACAAATCCATTCAGTCTAGGCCAATTCCAAGCCTATGACGATCACTATGGCAAACCCTACGCCTACTTTGCAGCGCGTACCCCAGGGATGAACAACTATATTCATCCGGGCTGTCCTTTGTTGGTTGGTCAGCCTGCATTGACCATTCAACACATGTCAGATTGCTACACTCTTACTTTGAACTATGTACCACTTTGGAAGAATGTTGTTGTAAACCCACCGCTTCCTCCAACGGGCATTACCTACCACAAGGCTGATACTTACCAGATTGTGTCTGCCGGCAAAGACAAACTTTACGGCTGTGGAGGTCGCTGGAACCAGGCAGATCCCGAAACCAGCGATTTTATGTACATGAACTGGCCAACTCCTAGCGTTGCTGCCACTCCAATCGAGGATAGGCAATACGTCTACGACAACATCACTAACGTGAGCAACGGCCGCGTGGTGCCCAAGTAATCACATTTAGCCCCCGGCTCTTCAAGCCGGGGGTGGGTTCGAGCGGATGTAAGTGTGTTCTGTCTGTGTGCAGTGGAGATGTGACCCATGCGACCGATCCCAAGCCAGAACCGACGCAGTGGCTTCACACTGATCGAACTGATCGTGGTGATGACGATCATCGTCGTAATCGCCTCCCTCACCCTGGGCGTGGTCAGCAAGGGCTTCGGCTGGGTCAAGCAGAAGAACACTGAACAGACGATGACGAAAGTCATGCAGCGATTACAGAATCGTTTAATGGCAAACATTCAAAAAGAAGTAGATGACTGGAGTGTGAATTCACCGGTCTATCAGCAAGCTGAGTTTAATGTTACTCGCGATAAGGTTTTGAAGATTAAGTATTTGACTAAATGGCACTTTCCAATGACCTATGCAGAGGCTTTCCACAATGTACAGGAAAGTCGTGTACTTTATGGGCCTTTGGGGTACGCTCCTGCAGTTGCAATTCTTAATAAATTACGACGCGGGGCAACCTTTATTCCTGATCCATTCTCAGTTCCATTTGCAAATCTATTAAACGATGCTGCAATACCAGCCGGACCCTATTGGCCCGGCGGGACAATTCCGGCCGCACAAGTCCCAAGCCAGAATGCAGCATGTCTGCTTGCAATTTTTGAAACAAGCTTTGGTAGTTCGGGCGATGAATTAACCTCAAACGAAATCTTTGTGGATAGTAGCGTTACATCAGGTGATACCAATCCAAGAATGACCGATGCATGGGGTACCCCCCTAATGTTTTTACGCTATGGCAATCTTTCACCTACTTGCACATTGGGAATGGTTGGAGCGGTTAATCCACTAACAGCACTTTTCGCTGATACTGGAACGCTCACATTGCCATTTAATTACTCAGCTACGCCACCAAACCAATGGAACTTGAACCTTGCAACTCGAACTTTAGTTATTAGGGCGCATAACGTATTTCCCGATATGCAAGCCAGGCTTGGTGGTGCTGGATCTCTTCCCGGTAAAGATCCAGATGATCCTGAAGCAACGTTAGTTACGGGGAGGTTTTTCACTGGAGTAGATACATATTACCCATTCCCTTCGCCAGCAGTTGCAGGTGTAGGTTGGTTATTATCACCTCCATGCCGATGGCTATCACCCTCAGTAGCAGGATTAACCAACGGGACGTATTTCCAAAGTACATTTGGGTATTCTCTCCCAATTGGTTTTCCAAATAACGCGGCTCGAAATTACTCAATCTATGCCCCACTGGTCATCATCTCTGCAGGCGGTGACAAATTGTGGAATACATGGGACGACAACCTCGATAGTTATCGTCTTAAGGTCAATACCAGTGGTCAACAGTAAGCAATTGAGTAGAGGCAAGTCATGAATAAGACCGCAAATCGCAATGGCTTTACCCTGGTTGAGATACTCATCGTCGTGGGTATCATCGTACTGGTGGCTGCCATCTTTGTGCCGGTGATTTTGAACCTTACTGATCGCAATCAGGTACCCAAGGGCGCCAGCCTGCTGGAAAATGCATTGTCCATTGCCAAGACAAAAGCAGTTGAATTGAAACGCCCGTACGGTGTTCGACTATTGGCAGCTGCGAATAATACCAGAGCAACTGCATCTGGGAGCATGATGGCCTGGTATAATCAACTGCAGTTTATTGAAAATCCACCTGAGTATTCAGAACGATGGGTTTGGACAAGTGTAGGCGAATCAAGCACAATGTTTATTCCATTTTGGAATACCAGATTCGCAGATCCTACATCTCCGCCTGCTGGTGTTGATTCGATCAACGCACCAAACTTAAGTGTCTCCTTACCAACTATTCCAGCTGCTATTCGAAATCAATTACAACTAACCTTTGGTGGCGGTCCCGCTCCACCCAATCCAGTCTATAACTATCGCAGACATGTATTGTTTTCACCAATAGTTACATCGACTGGTTGGTTTGGGAACGCCAATATAAATCGTTTTTCAGCGGCAACAAACTTTCAATACAACGATGGATCACCCGATCTGGTTTTTGCTGGCGATTACATTGAATTAAACGGTACTGGCCAAATCTACAAGATCATATTCGTAAGTACGGGGACTTTTCTACTTCCAATTACACCACTGCCTGGCAATAACGCAGCAAATGCTCGAGTCCACTACTTGATTTTGGATCGTCCATTACCAAATGAGATCGTTACTCCACTTAACGGACAAAGCAACTTTCGAATTGTACGGTCGCCACGAGTGGTTGCGAATATCCCCACCATTGATCTTCCACAAGATGTAGTTATTGATGCGAATCCTAGTTTTCTGGTTGGTGGGGTGAAGAATCCCGTAGATGTAAGCGGGAATATCTTCATGAGCGGTGTCGGTAATGGAAATGCAGTACCCAGTGCTATCGGTTCTGGAATAACTACATCCGAGATTACCGGACTGACAACAGTTACTGCTGCTCAAGCTGCACCTATGTTTATTGATATTTTGTTTTCGCCAACTGGAGAAGTACTTCCTACTTCTCAAACAAACGGTCTAGTTGCTCCGCAGGGGCAAAACGCAACTTTCTCCGTCGGTGCCTCTGGTCTGATTGCTCTCTGGGTGCATCAGCGGGGTGATCCGAACTTGTGGGCGGCCCGGCAGATTACTGCTGCCCAGGGCAATGCCGACAACCAGGCTCTGGTTGCCATCAATACTCGTACTGGATTCATTGGTTCCTATCCGATTAATCTCACGCCTGGCCCCAGCGGAGTAGACCCACTCTACAACGCTCGTGCCGGCAAAGTAAGAATCTCAGCGGATACGGGACCGTAGTTCGCAGGGGTGAGTGGTCAGAAGTCAGGGGTCAGAAATTTGTCTTGCTGATGACTGACGGCTGACAGCTTTCCGAAGGAGTGATGTGATGAAACTTTTATCCG
Source organism: Planctomycetia bacterium (assembly GCA_016795155.1). Classification (NCBI taxonomy): domain Bacteria; kingdom Pseudomonadati; phylum Planctomycetota; class Planctomycetia; species Planctomycetia bacterium. The sequence goes on from JAEUIE010000003.1 coordinate 26,965, forward strand.
AAGCCCGGTTATCGCAGCGAAGTGGCTTCACGCTGACCGAAGTACTGATGGCCATGTTTGTGATGGCTATTGGAATGATCTCCCTGCTGGCCTTATTCCCAGTAGGATTTTTGAACGCCCGCTGGGCGCTCGATGCCGAACAAGTCTCCCGCGGCGCCGCCAATGCCCAGGCGATGACGGAAATGCCGAGGGCTGCTGTGGACAATTCCTCTGGTTTTCCAGTGGTCAGCCAAACGCAGCAGAGTATTCGCAACGATGATAACTATCATCCGGAAGGCGCTACAGCATGGCAGGGGCTTCCCAATTTATCTACCACTCCTTTCGGTAGAGACGTTTTTTTAAAAGATGGCACAAGATGGACATTTATGTGGCGAAATATCAATGGATCGTTGCCAGGAATGCCCGGTGCGAAGTTCAAATTGCCCCCTGTGTTTGTTGATCCTTTCGTTGCATTTAATCCATTGTTAAAGGACACAGCTGTTACCAATCTTCCGTTTCACATTGGTGTTAACAGAGTCGATGACCCGGGTCGTATATTTGTTCCATTTGCACACAATGCCAATGCTCTTCCGGTACTTGCATCGAGTTTTAGACCTGCATGGTCTGTGGGCATTCCAAGGTTAAGTTTGTCGCAATACCAACGCGATCTTGGTGCCGTCAAGCTACGATTGCAGACAGAAACCTCCATGGGGGATGAGATAGACTTTGCATCTAATGGACAACCCAATGTAATTGCAGGTCAGTTTGGCGCTCAGCGACGGTTTACATGGGGCTACATGTGCCACTGGTATGACTACAACATGCCTAATGTATGTGATGTCTCGGCAGTGATTTTTAACAGTCGACCTGATGTCCCTTCGCAATTCCCTGTTGGTGAGGACAGCTACTCCAGCAACCCTGACGTTTTAACCCTAGAGCCCTTTGGACGCTTGTTTGTGAAGGGGTTGAATCAGGCGATTATTCCACTTCCCACGCCTGAACCCATGAAAGCAAAAGTGGGGGATTGGATACTTGATAACACGTTTATTTTGCCCGATTACGATTCAGCTTATCCTAATGAAGTGATGCCTTTTCTTGATCAGTTCGATCCGGCTTGGACTTATACCTATGTGGTATCAGCACAACTACCGGTAGTATCTGGTAATCCACTACGTCCAGGTTTGTGTGGCGGACACTTCTACAAGATTCTGGACATCAGCTCAGTTAGAAGTACTCCATCAGGCATGTTCTTCCAAACCATTACACTGGATCGCCCTGCTCGTTCCGATGGTTTTACTGCCTGCCTGATGCAGGGCATAGCAGATGTCATTGTGAAGGGTGTGGGCCAGTTGCCACAACGATAATTTTTCCTCGCTCCCCTGGAGGGAGAGGGGTTAGGGGTGAGGGGGAAGAGTAAACGGCGTTTGAAAATTGATCGCTGACAGTTTGAACGCCAGGAGCAGAATGATGAGATATCGAAGTACAACAACTGATCGACGCAAGGGGTTAACCCTGGTCGAAATGATGATTGCCCTGGCTCTCTCCATTTTCATCATGGCGATCCTCTCGGAAGCGTTCATCACAGGACTTAATGCGTTTGGTAACTTCAAAGCGCTGGCTGATCTCGATCAACGATTGCGTACGGCTGCCAATATCATCCGTCGTGATCTGAAAGCTCCCCACTTCGACGGCAGTAGGAAACTGAGTGAATGTACCGTGTCAGGAAGACCCATGCCGATGTTGGATGGACTAACGGGATTGCCAGCGGCAAACGGTATGCTGACAGCTGCACAAGCAACTGCTCTGCACCGTCAGTTAAGTCAATATCGGTTTAAATCTCCATTGGAAGGTTTTTTCTCTATTGAAGAATGGCCTAATAGACCGGTTGGAGCGACAATGGTCTTTGAAGGACAGGACTCAAGCGGTCGGCCTAGTTATCGCGATCAGCCAAGTGTAGATTCTACTGGCAATATTGTAAACTTTTCCGATGTCCTACACTTTACCTCCCGATTGGAGGGTAATGAACCTGATAAGTTCTTTTTTGGACGAATTCGAGGAGATGTACTTCCAGGTTTCCCCTCACCCTTACAAAACATTGGACTTTCAGGTGGTTCAACGCGATATGGTTCTCCAGGCCTCTATACTTCTCAGGCTGCAGAATTACTCTATTTTCTAGGATTAGATGGAACTGAAAGATTGCCCGGTGTAACAATTGCAGGTGGTCCAGTTCTTACATTTAACCTTTATCGACAGACATATCTGCTGGTTCCAGATCGCTTTAGTAATGGAGCGCAACCGCCAGATGATACATACTATGGCAACAATGCAGATAATTACTTTAACGGCGTAGTTGCTTCACCGACACTCACTGTTTCAGGCAATGATGTTAGCGCACATCCTACGACGACCCCAAGCATGGCATTCAACACGATGGGTTCAATTCAACACAGATTGAACCGTCGGGGATCACTTTCGTTTCGAATGCCTAAGCATCTGCCTTCGTTGCCTGCCGCATTAGAAGGCAGTGATCTTATGCTAACTAATGTCATCAGCTTTGATGTAAAGGTCTTTGATCCATTCGCATACAAAATACCAGTTAATGCGCTGAATCTTAATCCTTCACTGCCTACGCATGGTCCATTAACAGGTCGTGGTGCCTATGTTGATATCGGAGACGTACTTGGAACTACCGTACCTGGTGGGGTGAATCCTCATCCAACAGCCGCTGGGTTACCGGCAGATGGACTTCAGCCATTATTCGGTGGTCCTTTAAATCCTGCACCTGGTTCTGAACCAGTTGGATTCTTTGATACAGGCACATTACGTTTCGAAGGCCCTCCAGGCGGAACGACTTTAAGACCGCAAGATACTCCTGCAACCCATGCGTATCCGTTTCCATCGATCCAGATAACCATCCGCGTGTTTGAGCCTAAGAGCAGACAGACGCGGCAGATAACCATTATTCAGGACATGTAATTCCGCTGGTTTTATCCCGGGCATATTGCCCGACATACGCCCCCAGCGACACAGATTCTCGAGGTGAGTCATGTTATACCGCAATCACCAGCAACGGCCCCGGCAAGGTATCATCCTGCTGGTTGTGCTTGCCCTGCTCACACTGTTCGCCTCCATCGGCGTGGCCTTTGTTTATTTCTCGGAAGCGGAGGTCAACAAATCTGCCGGACAGAAGACCGGCGAAACCGTCAAGTTGCCCGATGCTGACCTGCTTTTTAACATCGTGCTGAAGCAGATCATCTTCCCGACGAATAACACCAGCTCGGCGTTATTTGCACAGAGTTTGCTTGAAAATATGTACGGGAGAACAACGCCGAATGGTCCAGCAAACATTAGTGCATTCAATGGTACGGGAAGACTACCTCTATTCGATCCAATTACTGGGCAAGATATGTTGTACCGTCTGAATTACCAAGGCGGAATTTATAATGAACAGATGCATGGCAGTTTGAATCCGACATATACCTATCCCGATCACAAGAATCCGTATTTGGGTGCTGTTGCAGCAAACTGGCGCCAGCCTGATTTTACAAACCATATTATCGGCATACCTCATGGTCCTGTGGCAATCGCCCGGTCGTTTGCACGGGAAATGAAATTCAGAATTGCTTTTACTACATCAACTGGTGCAGGTTTCCATGAGATCATTTTGAATCCATACTCTAACGCTGTTTTTCCGAGTGGTCTTCCACACGCCGCCTTCTGGTCCAGCACAGGGCCACTTCTCATTGGCGATTTGCCTAATGTTCCTGACCCTGGTATCCCCGATCCTCGAACCTATGTTCCAAACACCACTGTGACATGTGCTCCAGACGGAACCGGTGCACAACTGATAATCACGCCACAAACGGCGTTACAGCATTCACTTCGTCCGTCCCGTTATACCAATCCGCTGTTCCCCCCCCCTGGTGATCTGGGCGGTGATGTGAAGAACCTGCCCCCAGAAGTGAAGACCCTGGTGGGTTTCAATGGTACAACACCAGTCTTTGCCAATAACGACAGCTACTGGGTGGACTTTGGATTTCCTGCATTGCCCTGGTCGAACAACCGCAAGATTAAGCCGATGGCTGCTGTCTTCATCAAGGATAATGACGGTAATGTCAACCTCAACGTGGCCGGCAATATTCGCGGGCGAAGTGAACCTACGGTTCTTGATCCCAATGCGACTCGTCATGTTTCATCACATGGTTTGGGACCATGGGAAATCAATCTGCTGAAGCTGGGCATACCCATCTCTGAAGTCCGACAACTGATGGCGGGAGCACAAATTGGCTCAAGCTATATACGTGGCAGAGCAGGTATATCAACTGCCGATAACGATCCGATAACAATCACCAACGGCTATTGGCCATTAGTTCGTGGAGCGCCTCCCTACGCCTCTTATAATTTAGATGGCAGTAATGATGGGCCATTAGCAACAGATAATTGGCGAGAATCCAATCCATGGTTACTGGCAGGAGACGTATTGCCACCGAATGAACGCTTATTTCGTCGATTCCCATTCTTTTACAACCCTTTACCGCTACCTTATCTACCGCCTGCACTCACGGTCAATAACGGCTATAACTCCGGCGTTCAAGGAGAATACTACCGTAGCGGTTTCCCCCGCAGCCCGCTATTCATCTCCCCCTTTGCACCGCCCCAGGTAGTAAACAATCTAGCTTCATCGGGAGGCAATAGTCCGCAACGCCGCTTTGGCTTTCATAATCAAGAAAGCCTCTATCGCTTGAACGATACAGGCACCGACAAACTCGATGGTGAAATCCGCAAGCTGATGCCGACGGCCTTTTCTTCACCGCAGCAGCGCTGGCAGATGACGACAATTAGCAATGATATGAATGTAAGGGGATTATCACCATGGTTTAACAATCCAACTGGAGACTATACACTTTCAGCAAATCCACTTACGAATGGTGGTACAGGTCCTTCCCAGCAATTATTGACAGGAAACCAGGCAGAGTTTACGCCTAATCCACCATTTTGGCGATCTAAGTATGGTGGAATGACTCGACTCGATATTTCTAGACAATTACCAGATTATCCAATCCCGGCAGACAATAATACGCAGCTTGTTTATGCAACGGATCCTACTGTACAAGCCCGATATAAGATTGCACTTTATGCGCGGCAAAAAATGGCAGATGAAATTTATAATAATCTCCGTGAGTTAATGCATCCTGCTCCAGGTAACGAAGATGCATTTCGTTACCTGGGACAGATAGCTGTCAATATCGTTGATTATATTGACAACGATGATTACCCCACTTGGTTCCACGTACCTGATATCGGAGCAACTAATTCCACGTCGATTGTTTGGGGAACCGAACTGCCTCGATTAGTGCTCAATGAAGTTTACGTTGAAGCTGTCAATAATCCTGGTGATCCCTTGCCAATGAACCAAGCACAGAATGACTATGATGTCAGACATTGGGTAGAACTATACAACCCACTGATGAGTGGGGAATACCAGGGAATCTGGCCAAGATCAGCGGGTGCACCCTTACCACCAGCGGCAGATCCCAATGCATCAGAAGCGCGTCTGAATGTTGGTGGATCATCAGCTTATCGCTTGATAGTTGCTCGTAATTCTATCAGTGCTAATGTCACTAATATGCGTGCTAATGGCAATACTCTGGGTTATCCAACTGATTTATCAGATCCTCAAACCAAGGTAGTTTACTTTCCACCTGGATCAACTGTATTGCCTTCAGACACTAATTATGGAACTGGAGAAACTACAGCAAACAACGGCTTTTATCTAGTAGGGCCAGCGACTCCCAATCCAACACCTCCACCCGCATTTTTACCACAGCCACCCGATGGTGCTACAATTGGAGCTCCAGTACCTCCTACTGATCCATTAAATTTCCCAACACCACATCACAGTGATGTTGGAATGATTCAGTCTGAACGTATAGCAAAAACAAGTGGACGTTTTCCTGATGATGAAGTCAATCGCTCTGCGATTATCCTACAGCGATTAGCAAATCCTTATCTGCCACATAATCCGTTAAATGATCCTGCTGTTCAATTGACTGGTGAGATGCACGATAGTGGTTTGCCATACAATCCTTACATAACAATTGATTATGTTTCTCATATCCGCATCAATCATGCTGTTAGCCGTACTGATTCTGGATCGACAGCAGACTATGATCCTGTGGTAAACCGTACTTCGATTGGAAAGCATCAACCCTACACAAGTATGAATGAACCGTTAAATCCTGCTTCAAATAACATGCAGGGTTTTTGGATTACTCAACGTCCTGACCGCGATAATAATACCGCAAATGTACAACCATTAACCAATCAACCACAACATACCTTTTTACGGCATAACGGTGTAGAGACTGACAGGCCCAATGGCGCTATCATTCCTAATCCAACTCCCGACGCCAGCGGGTTGACCTACAACAATACACTTCGTTTACCATTTGATTGGTTGACTCACCTTGATCGTTCGCCTACCAGTCCGGCAGAACTGTTGCATGTTAGTGGGTTCAAACCGCACGAGTTAACACAACAGTTTAATAGGTTGACATTACTTAATGGAACCACGTATACACGTATAAATCCACCTGCGGCTCCTCCCCCCGATTTAGCCCCGGGAAATAAAGTCGAAATTACTGCGACAAAACCATTGTTACCAAATCCGAACACAAACAGTGCGTTTATAGGGACTGAAAAAGGCAGCCCCTATTCGCTTAAAGAAAATGATCTCGTCTTTGTCAACTGGCTCACTCCCACAGGAAATATATCTGAATGGGTACGTGTACTTTCGTTACTTGAAGACCCATTATCTCTCAATCATTATGCATCGAATACTACCAGTACATTCCGTGCTCTGACAAATGTTACAGCAACCGGAATTACCGGTGTTGAAGTTCGACTGATCGTACCGTTTGCGCATTACGCGCCATGGTACAGAGCACAACAGAATGTAGATGTTCAATCTACGAGCAGACTCTACCGATTCCTAGAGACTGTTGCAGTGCGCAATCCTGGTGTGGATATTGGTCAATACAGATTTACTGTCAATAACCCTGCCAACATTATTCCATCAGGTGATGGTTATTCAGTATGGCTACAACTTGATAGTGGTACAGGTATCCCAAGTAATAGCACAACCTATTTACTTTCTAAAAATGATGCAATTCTGAATGTAAAAGCAGGTGATGCAGCAGCACTAGTTACCAATGCAACTCTGCCACCAGCCATCGGAGAAACGCTAGTAGTCAACGCTAATGCTGGCAGTGAAGGTGACCGAGTTATGGTATTGGAGATCGACCCTTTAAACTCAAATCGAATCCGAGTGTTACTTAATAATCCATACCCATTGCCAACTGTCTTAAACCCGATGACTCTCGACTACACTTATGTAGCAGGTCGTCAACCAGGCAGAATCAACCTGAATACGATTTGGGATATCGAGACTTTCCAGGCATTGGCTGATGCGCAACCTATGAACTCGTTTTCGAACGTAACTATCCCCCCACTTCCAGCACCACCATATTTTGATGATAACAAAGTTGATAGTGTATTTCATCGACTACTTCAGCAACGTCAACCTCAGTACTTCTATGGCCCGCGATTGGTTGGTCATACTGGCAGTAATGGGCTTACGCCGGAAGACCGTCCTTTGCAGGGGATGGGAACTGGAGATATTGCTGCCTCGCCAGTAATTCCTCAACAGGGTATTGGCAATACCTTCTTGAGTGATCGTTACCAGGAAGCGGCTGGTGGATTCGTGCCATTGGCTGCAGGTGCACGATCTCTGGACATGAATTCGCCGATCGGCCCTGATATTGGCGACCCTCACCGTTTTACCCGCACGCTGTTTGAAGTCGGTGCACCGGGATTGGCACATCCGGCCCGTCGTTATGAGTTGCTTAGCAAGCTCTGGAACAATTCCACAGTTCGCAGCAATACATTCTCGGTCTGGATCACTATTGGTTTCTTCGAATATGATGAAGCCAACAACTCCATCGGTGCCGAACTCGGACAATTGCAAGGCAAGTACGTGCGTCACCGCTTCTTTGCGGTTGTTGATCGCAGTTCAATCGATAGTTGGCTCCAAAGCTGGAATCTTCATGCACCAAATGGTAGTCCTCAACCTGCTAGCATTAACTTGTTCATGAATTCCAACTTGTTCCCAACGCTTGACCCTCGGCATGAGACGTATCCGACGCTGAATATGTCGCCCAATGCGATGGCAGTAGGAGGAGCAGCAGTTCTGGTTTCGCCTGGAATTTATGATGTAACTGTGACCGGAACGAATCCATTCGCAGCTTCCGATGTGGGTCGATTGGTCCAGGTAGAAAGTGGCCCAGCAGTTGCACCAGTAACTGAAATTGGACAGATCATCTCGGTAGCAGGTACGATTATACGGGTACGCTTAACAACGCCTCCAGTAGATGTGGTTGTGATCCGTCCACTGCCCGTGCCTCCAACGGTACTGCATTGGTCGCAGTTGAAATAATGACAGTGAAGTTAACAACTCACGAACCCACAGACTTCGATCTGTGGGTTTTTGTTTATTCGTTGCTGTAAAGTCCGTTGACAAATTCTTCAGCCTGGGCGGCATTGGCTTTGGTGACTTCGAGTTCAATTTTGCCGTGTGTCATTCCAGGAATGTCTTTAAACGTTTCAAACGAGCTGGCCTGCATGACGACTTTCACACCCATCCAAGTGGTGCCCAGCCAGCCTTTGATTAATTGCACCGAGGTGATTTTCTGAACAGGTATTTTTACCTGTTTCACGGCACTTTTAATTATGCCGCTGATACTGTCCTTGATTTGATACTCAAACCGGAAATGATCGCCTTCGTCGTAGACGATACCGTGACATTGTCCCAGACCGAACAGCGATGGAATAGTAAAAGGGACAGATCGCACGGGTAGATCCTTTCTTGAACGCTGAGAGTGTATTCGCATTCTGCAAGCAATTATTTGTTCCTCTGGCTCTTAACTTCCACCTTCTGTTTCAGGAAGTGTTTGCCCCAATACCGTTTCCGTTTGCCAGCGACGATATTCCTCAAGAGCTAAACGGTAGGCAGGGTATTTATTGCCCAGAATGGCAATCGCCAGCAGTGCTGCATTGCCTGCGCCAGCAGTGCCGATTGCCAAGGTGCCCACTGGAATTCCCACTGGCATTTGCACAATAGATAGGAGGGAATCAACTCCCCGAAGAACTTTGGATTCAACAGGCACACCCAGCACGGGCAGTGAAGTCTTGGCTGCTGTCATGCCAGGTAGATGAGCTGCTCCGCCAGCCCCGGCGATCAACACTTCCAATCCACGAGGTGCTACATTACTGGCATATTCAAACAAGAGGTCAGGCGTTCGATGTGCTGAAACGATCCGGGTTTCAAAAGGCACTTCAAAACGCTGCAGCATCTGGGCAGCATGCTTCATGGTTTCCCAATCTGAAGAGGAACCCATGATGATGCCAACCAGGGGAAGTTCAGGAGGTGCAGCCATGTCGAGCTTCTCGTGATGAGGTGCATTACTCTAAGGTAATTATTAATGTAGACGATTTATTGTCACTTCAGAACAAGACATGACTTATTTTCACGTTGGATCAGTATTTTTTAACATTAAACCTGTTTCAATCCCTGTTTTGTCTGCGATTCGCTATCTTCCTGGCACTCCACTGAGGTTCCGCATCAAGGTCGAGACTGGCAAAATCACCCTGATAATAAGATTCGACTGCTAGCGCAGCCATCGCAGCGTTATCGGTACACCACTCCATGGGGGGGATTATTAGTTGGTAGCCGGCCTGGGTTGTCATATCGATCAGCGAGTTACGAAAAGACTGGTTGGCAGTGACCCCGCCGCCTACTGCCAGTGTCTTCAGGTTTTGCCGTTGAAGGGCCTGTTTGCACTTGGCTGTCAGGACATCGATAACGGCCCGTTGAAAACTGGCAGCAATGTCAGCGCGAACTTGAGCAGTTATTGTTGTTCCAGTAGTTTCCAGATCACGCAGGCAATATCTGACCGCGGTCTTCAGGCCTGAAAAGCTGAAATCAAGCCGTTCTTCCCTCAGGAAACTTCGGGGAAAGTTGTAGGCAGAGCTATTGCCCGATCTGGCAGCACGTTCCACGTTCGGACCACCCGGAAAGCCCAGTCCTAATAGTGCAGAGATCTTGTCGAATGCTTCGCCTGCAGCGTCGTCAATGGTGCCACCAAGGGGTCTACACTCCAGCGCGGAATCACATCGGAAAAGAGTGGTATGCCCACCACTGACAACCAGGCCGATACAGGGATAAATATTCCTTCGAGCAGCCAGGCGGCAGGCATAGAGATGTGCATCAATGTGACTCACTGCAATCAGGGGAATATTCAAAGACCATGCCAATGCCTTGGCAGCGGAGACACCTACCAGCAACGCACCGACCAGGCCAGGACGGTTCATAACCGCTACGGCTGAAATCTGTTGCAGTGAAACGCCTGCTTCCTGTAATGCTGCATTCAAGACTGGGAGGAGCTGCTTCAGATGTGAACGGGCTGCCACTTCTGGTACGACGCCCCCAAATCGAGCATGCAGCGGCATTTGGGAAGCCACTACACTCGAAAGTATGTTCGGCCCTGCTTCCGGAGTTCCTGCCTCAAAAATAGCAACAGCCGTTTCATCGCAGGAGGTTTCAAGGGATAGAAACAGCATGGGGATTTAGACAATTGATGTGTTGAAGACAAAGTACAGCATAGGAACCGCAAGAATCTGACACTATGCTTCTTGCTAACAGGGCGGTATTTTTCTATCGTTGGAAATATGAACATGACAATGGCTGAGGTGTCATAAAAGAATGCCGAAGTGGCGGAATGGCAGACGCGACGGATTCAAAATCCGTTACTCGCAAGAGTGTGTGGGTTCAAGTCCCTCCTTCGGCACTCAAAGCCCTGCAAATGATGCTGCAGGGCTTTGATTTTTTAAATTAAAGTTTCGAAGCAAGTTGAAGTTTTCTATTGCCTAGCCTTAAATATTGTTCTAATTTACTCTTGTCAGAATCAACTTGGAGATTAGTCTTTTATGCTCAAGCGTCTACTTCTTTCGCTCGGATTTGCTTTTGGGTTAGGTTCTGCATCTTTTGCACAAACCATTATCATTGATTCCTTTACTTCGGGCACTCTCCCGAACGGCTACAATTTCAATATCAGCCAGACAGGTTTAGGCAGTACCTCAGATAATCCAGGAGCTGTTCATGCAGCTTCGAGCGTGATCAATCCAATTGGAGGTGTTAACCAGGGGCAACGCATCGTTCGTGCTCACGTAACCGATGGTGACACCACACTGAATTTGAATAACAATATAGGCATTTCCAATCAGCTGAATGTTGCACTTGGTGCAGGTGCACAAGGACATTTTCATCTGTATTACGGTTACAGCAATTACAATCCCAACAATGCACCTAATGATCAAGCAGGAAATTATGCAGATCTTGGCAGGGATTTAACTGTGGGTGGCAATAATGTACTCCAGATTTCTGTTCTTGATCCAGATCATTCTGGCGCCATTGAAATCATGATTATGAGCCACCGCGGTAATAACGGTGGTACTGAAGCATTGGCATTTGTGAGCAAACCATACACTTTTGGGCCTGGTGTACAGGTATTGACCTTTAACTATTCCGATTTTGTAGGCGTTGATTTTACACAGGTCGATCAAATCATCGTTCAACCTCAAGGTGATTTGCAAAGTGCAGCAGATCTAGGCTTGGATACATTTATATCTACGATTGCAGTACCAGAGCCAACCACCTATGCCTTAATGGCTGGTGTGAGTCTCCTTGCTGGTGCAGGTTATTATCGTCGTCGTCAGATGGTGAAAAATGCATCGGAACAGGTGTTGGCATAATTTAACATTGAATTCATTATAAATGCCCGCGAACAACAGTTCGCGGGCTTTAATTTTTTGGTACTACTTTGCGAAATTACATTTCTCCAACGCCTTCTTCAGCCAGGTTTTTCAGTTTGAGCAGGCCGCGTGCTTCGATCTGTCGCACTCGTTCCTTGGTAATTCCTTCACGCTGTCCGACCTGTTCCAGAGTCATACCACGTTCGCCGTTGATGCCATAACGTAGTTGCATGATCCGTCTTTCCCGGTCGTCCAGACGATCCAGAAGTTCATGTACCTGCCTTTTCTTGCTTTCGGCAGTAATCATTTCCCGCTGCTCATCCGTGCGATTATCTGCCACTCCATCGAATATTTCGTCGGAACCGGTCAGGAATCGATCCCGTTTGGTCTTTTCGTCTGGCAGACTCCGAGCATAGTTTTTCATGATAGCCCAAGAGGCATAAGTTGAGAACTTATTGCCCCGGCTGTAATCAAACTTCTCAACAGCTTTAATCAGGCTGAGATTGCCATCAGATAGAAGTTCATAGAAGTTATCCGTGGGCCGAGCATGTTTTTTGGCAATGGAAGCAACCAGGCGCATGTTGGCATTGATCAATTGATCCTTCACCTTTTGTGCCTGCTTGAGCAGTTCTTCCAGGCGATCCATGTCGGATGCTCGTGCCTTGTCTGGATCAATACTCTTCTGTAACTGGCTTGCCTGATGTTTCAGGAAATTCATCTTGCGGAAAAGATGTTGTTCCTGTTCCTTTGAAAGCAATGGAGTTGAATACAGGGGAAGCAACTCGGCAGGTACGCCTGCATGGTTCTGAGCCAAGAGCTTAGCCTGAGCGAGCTGATATTCTGCCTGCTGAGGCATATTGCCCAGAATTTCAGATGCCTTTTTGGCATTTGCCTGTTCCAATTCCGGTGAGCTTATGTACGAGACTGGCTCCTTCAACAGGCGATGAGCACGTACTTCATTGACGATTCGCAAAACCGCAGTTCTGGTTCGCTGGAACTTGCTGGCCAGTGCTTCCACAGAGATGCCCCGTCGGAAGGAACTATAAATAGCTGAACGATCATCATCCTTGATCTGGGCTCGCTGCTGTGGAAAAACCTGATCAGGCTGAGTTTGATCATGACGTTTGATCGTGTAGCGCACCGCTTCGACCGAGCGACCAAACTTCTTGGCTACTCGTCGGCAGATATCCATGAAGCGGTTTGGATTAGCTTTGGCCAATCGGCGAGCACGATTCAGGATGGCTGAACGTTCTTCATCGGACATTTGTGAAAAGCGAGCGCCTTTTTCGACATCGTCCTTGTGCTGTTCCAGGAACCGGCTCAGCAGAGATTGTCGAACAGCAACTTTGCGACGACCGTTGCATAGAACCTTGCGAGTCACCAGACCTTTATCACGCCAGCGACTGACAGTCTTAGTGGAAACTTTGAGATTCTTGCTGACTTGGTCTAACGTCAACATCGGTTCGGAGAGATTATCCGCCGGTACTGGTGGAACCGTTTCGTTGAGATCTTCAATGAACAGATGCAGATCGTGTTCAAGTTCGGCACTGTCAATGAGCAATTGAGGATTGGCATCCGTTCGGAAACCGGTGATGCGGAAGCAAACGTATTGATAGGGGTATTGCTTGCCGGGAATGATTTCCGTCAGGAGTTTTTCAATGCGGTCGAGTTGTCCCAGCCGTTTTTCAACAGGTGCAAAACGTACCTGCTGATCTTTCAGTTGTCGAAGTGCAGGATGTCGATAGTCCTTCATCATGGGTTGAACCCTTTATAATAACGACGTCACTAGGGTGAGCGTCGGTTGAAATTGCAGCCAGAATAGCGAGAGACTTGTTGTTAGATGAGCCTGAGGGTATTGATATACCAGGCCCTAATAGTTATTCGTTCGAGGGCTAACAGGTTGCGCGATTCTCATCAAGTTTTCGGTATTGAGTTGCCGATACTTGTGGATCGCTTTCAGTTAGACACCAGAGTGCCAAAAAAGTTCTCTGAAACAGGTGCATCACGTAACTCCCGGTAGAATACAGGATTACGATCCCTGAACGATGCGTTGTCGGGTGAAATTCCCGCAGCACAATGAAATACAATGCAAGCTTCGCGCCAAATCATCCAAAACCACCCAGAAGCTGATTTTTCCAGCAGATCATGACCTGCCTGCATCAACAAGGCAAACTGTAACGGTTCTGATGCAGGACTTTTTCCGATGTCAATCGCAGAGTTGACTTGGCTGTGTATACTGGTGTGGACACTTTTACACTGACTGGTCATATTTTCAAAATCATGCTGCAATTCAAGTTCATTCATGCATCTGGTCGATATTGCACACTTGGTGTTGCAATGTGGTGCATGCTGCTGACGACCTTAAGCAAACTGCCAGAACAGGAAAAAATCACTCTACGTGAAAGTTATCGAGTGGGTGATTTGTACCAGGTAGAAACAGCAACTGAACAGACCGGTGTTCTTGATACCATCCCCGATCCTCAACAACCCAACCTGCCAAAACGGCTTGCCAAAACTGGCAAGGCAAAAAGTCAGTATGTTGAAAAGGTCTTATCACTTGATTCGGAGCGATTAGCCAGCAAAACCATTCGTCGCTATTCGATTCTCGAAGCGGAGCAGACTATAGGTTCTGACGTGACTCAAGCTCGATTACGTCGATCCATACAGCACATTGTGCTGGATCGTGGAAGTCAGGCGGTTACATTTTCACCTGATGGCCCGTTACTCCTGGGTGAGTTGGAACAGGCTCGGACCGATATCTACCTTCCACGTCTTGCCGGTCTGTTACCAAACTCGACAGTCAGCCAAGGCGACTCATGGAAAGTCAGTAACCCAGCTATTCTGGAATTGACTGATCTACAGCAAATACAAACCGGTTCACTGGAATGTACTCTCACCAAGATTGAGGATGGCCAGGCAATAATCAGGTTTTCTGGTCAGGTATCGGGTACAACGCCGATGGGCAGCAATCAGCAGACGATTCAAGGGCATTATCGGTTTGATATCAAATTGCAGAAAATTATCTCGCTACAGTTTGAAGTTACCAGCCTGCTGAGAGATAAGCAGCAGAAACAGGTAGGAGACATTACAGCAAAGTTTCAATTAACCCGACAGTTTGCTGGCCTGCAAGAAATAGACGGATCACGCTTGAAGCTGGAACCTGACGAGGACAACACTCTGCTGCTGGTGCAAGAGCCACGACTGGGGCTGGAACTGGTTCACTCACGTCGATGGGTACCACGCCCGGTAAATGATAAATCGTGGATCATCGATGGGCCTTCAGGATCAGGATTAACCATTCAGTTTGAACCAGCTCAGAATATTCCCGCAGGAGAAAGTGTACGCAAACAGATTGAGTCAACGTTGATGCGTGCTGCAGATCGTCTCAAACCTCTGCCCGATCCGCCTTCGTTTGGAGATACTGTCCGTTACAGTTGGAGTGGATCACAGAACGGCAAGGAATTTGTATTCGAATACTACCTGTGGAAACAAGGCAGTCGTGGTGCAATCATCGCAGGTCGATATTTTGCTCCAGAAGCAGGACTTGCTATCAAGGATGCAGAACGAATGATTAAAAGTTTGAAACTTGCACAGTAATACAACGTAATGGTCACATTTTATTAATGCAGTACATATTCATCCCATGCTTGGCGAAGTTGAGTGAATATTGGCCCATGAAGTGGTAATGTTCTGTCTTCGAACAATCCAATCGGTGCAATGCCATAGGGGGTACTGGACAGGAAAGCTTCCTCTGCCTCTCCAATATCCTTTTCAGTTAGATCAGTTTCCTCAAAATGGATGCCACATAGCTGACAAAGTTCTTCAGTCACCTGCAGGCTGATGCCATGGAGTATGTTGTTTCGACGGGGTGAATAGACTTTGCCTTGACTAACCAATAACACGTTAGCGCTGGCTGTCTCGGTGAAATGCCCTTGTGAATCTAAAAGCAGTGCCTGAGCCTGTGGATGGCGGGATTTAATTTCGCGTTCAGCCATCCACCAATGGATTCTGCTACGTTGCTTGATCTGTGGCGAGATGACAGATGCTGGAACACTTTGCGTGGTACGAGATAGCATTACCGTTGCCCCCTGCGTGTAGTAAAGGGAAAATCGCTCCGTCTGTAATGGATAACTGTAAGCCAGGAAATGGGGCTGGGCTTCCATCAAACCACCTGGCCTACCAAGAAAATAACCAACATCGCCGGGAGTTAGCAACCAAGTGAGGGTCCATTCAGCCGCAGGAAGTTGTTTCCTGTTGCGTTCAAGAAGTTCTTGCAGGATCGCTCCGATTCTTTCGAAGGAATATGGGACCGGCATACCCACCAGGCTGGCACTTCGAAAGAATCGGTGAAGATGATCGTACAGTCGAAACGGCTTTTGACGATAGGTTCGACATTGATCGGTGATAGTTGCACCGAAGGTAAAACCAGCATCAGCGGGACTCAGTATAACCTGATCCAAGGGCAGAAAATGATCATGTTCAAATGCCCAGAACGTCATGTGAATGCAACGGGAAGTACATTGAAAACACAAACCCACAGACCAAATCTATGGGTGGTCTGTGGGTTTGTTGTATGAACTGTTTTCAGGCATTAGAATGGAGGTGGAACGACTAATCCTTTCTTAGCCAGAGCTGCAGTGAACAAGCCACCTTTGAAGTCGTTACCATAGTTGAAATCACTGGTACCGAACATCTCGAGCAGCGTTGTCGCATCATATATACGTGCTCTACTATTCAAACTGGTATTGGAGTTGGCAATACCTACAACAATGTCGAGTACCCCGTCGCCGTTAATATCACCAACAGCTACGCGTGCAGGGCCTGTGGTATTGGCAATCGTCAAATTCCGAGTAGGTTTGGACGTGTTGCCGTAGAAAATGCGTACTTGCCCATTTGCGTTGGCAGCTGCACCGGTTATGATGTCAGCCTTTCCATCACCATCCAAATCCCCCACTGCGACAAAGACACCGCCTGCAGGCATGGTGGTATAGGCATTAAAGCTGCGTAATCGTCCTGCAGTAGCAGTACTCGCGGCGGGGTTGTAAACCTGAACTACCGGCGTAGTAGAACCTCGCGAGACAATAATGTCATCGCGACCATCGCCGTTGACATCACCTGATGCAACGCGCACACCGCCCGTGAACGGTGTGAAGCCTCCTCGCCACCCAGCGAACTGTGCGCCGTTGATCCCGTTATAGGATCTGAACCAGGGCTGGCTTGATCCGGGATTGGCATCAGCGCCAGCAAGCAGATCCAGGGTACCATCTTTGTTGAGGTCGCCTACTGCAACATTAATTCCACCACGATATGTCGGGGCAAATGGCAGTATACCAGTTCCCAGAATTCCACTGAACTGATTTCCAGTAACGCCATCAAATACTCTAATTCCAGGTACTTCTCCTGAACCCGTATGGGGACCGGGTGCAGTGATGATATCGGGTATACCATCGCCATTCAGATCACCGGTTGCAACTCTTACACCGCCAGTGAAACTAGTCCCATACGGATTCAACGTAAATATTACCTGTCCCGTTTCGCCAGTCATCACTTTGAGTTCGCCACCATTATCCTGTCCAAGAATAATGCGACGTGCCGGGTTTGATGGAGGCGGAGGAGGCGAACCGACTGTAAGAGTTACGGTAGCGATGTTACTTAAAGCAATTCCGTCGCTGGCTCGATAGGTGAAGGAGTCCGTGCCCTGGAACCCTGGCAATGGTGTATAGCTGAAACTACCATTGGGATTGAGAAACAGAGAACCATTTAGCGGGCCAACAACCAATGATGCTGTCAGCAGGTTGCCATCAGGGTCACTATCATTCAGAAGAACGCCAGGTGCGCTCTGGAAGAAATTGATGTCTGAAGGCAGGCTATAAGCATCGTTGTTGGCAACAGGCGCTCGATTAAGCGAGAATACAGAAATGGTGACTGTGGCAGGTTCACTGAAACCAACACCATCACTTACTCGGTAGCTAAAAGAATCTACGCCGATGAAGCCATTGAATGCCGTATAAGTAAAACTGCCATCCGGATTGAGTTGTGCAGTGCCATTCAATGGTTGAGAAAGCAAAAGTGCAGTGAGCGGACCTGCATTTGGTGTAGAATCATTTGCCAGTACACCAGGCGCAAGCACATTGAGGGTTGGCTGGAATGTAGTGTACGAATCATCTAATGCATGTGGTGTATCTTGAACGGTGATGGTGACAGTAGACAGATTTCCGGTCAGCATACCGTCGAAGGAACGATAGGTAAATGAATCGATGCCTACAAAGCCAGGGTTGGGAACATATTTGATATAGCCATTTTCTGCAAAAGTAAGTGTGCCATTGGATGGGGAACTGACTAAATGAGCTTTGAGAACATCGCCAAACAATGGAGTATCAACATCGTAATCGTTTTGCAGAATACCAGGGTAAAAAAGTTCCAGGATGTTATTGCGGAGAATGGTGAAGTCATCCGGAACAGTAGTTGGCCGACGATCTACACGGATTGTTACGGTCCCAAGATTCCCGATTTGGTCAGGATTGCTTAAATTGAAGTACGGATCATTCCCACGGAATGTGAAAGAATCAATTCCAAAGAATCCTGGATTAGGCGTATAGGTGTAAGAACCATTGGGACTGAGGTTGAGAACTCCGTTGGTAGTTGAACTTACCAGGTTTGCTGTGAATACATCATTATCAAAGTCTGTTGCGCCACTTAGTGCATTCCCTGAAAGTGGAACACCGATTTCGGTAAAGACATTGGCACTTTGTACTACAGGTGGGGTATTTAACCGCAGATTGACTGTTGCCGGAGCACTGAAACCCTGTCCATCGTAAGTTCGGTATTGAAACGAATCGAGTCCTGAAGCGAGTGTGGGAAGGAAGGTAAAACTGCCGTTGGCACTAAGGTTCAAGGTGCCATAGTTGGGAGCGGACAGTAGCGAAGCGGTCAAGTTGCCAAAGGGTGTATCGACATCAAAATCATTACTCAATAAGCCAGGAGCATTTAGAGTAAAAAGGCGACCCGGTCGTGTGATGTAAATGCCATCATTGATGGCAGTTGGTGCATCATTCACAGAAGCGATGTTGATGTTTACCGTGGCCATGCTGGTACCGAATGAATTCGTGGCCATGTAGGTGAAACTATCGGAACCAAAAAAGTTGAGATCAGGTAAGTAAGTGAAAGAACCGGAAGGATTGAAGAATAGAGTACCATGGGAAACATTAGAAATTAGTTGTGCCGAAGTGGCGAATGCATCGTTGCCGAGCACACCCGGTGCATTGACAAAAAGTGGATTATCTTCGTTGATAAAGTAGTTATCGTTTGTGGCAACGGGAGGCGTTGCAAGGATTTCTCCGTAGAAATCGAGGCTGAATGAATTCAGCACTCCTTCGTCTAGGCCAACTGTATCAATGATCTGTAAAGTCCATGTCCCAACGGGGCTTTCACCCCAGTTGCGAACGGTCATGAATTTCCAATTAGACAAATCATCAATGCTGTCTGAAGGACGGGGTTCCACTACTGATACAGTTCCAGATGGTGACGTTAGAATGTACTTCAGATCACCGCGCCATGTATGTGAAACATCGACCGTGAATTCTACATGCTCAAGTATCATATCTTCAGTGGCATTAAAGGTAACCGTAATACCAGTGGGATCGGCATCTGGTATTGTGAGGCCTGAGAAGATAGTACCAGATGTTGCGGAAATCTGAGGGTCAACATGTTGCCAGTTAATAGCGGCATTGACTGCAGCCTCTGCATCGATCATTCCAAATCCATATTTATCATTGATCCAATAACCTGTTCCACCATTGTTTCGTGACCAGCCTGGATCAGTTGGATCTACTTGTCTAGCTGTTTCAGCAAGAATGTGTTGTACATCACGAGCAGTAAGATCTGGTCGTGCTTCGAGCATCAGAGCAATGACACCTGAAACAGCAGGAGTAGCAGATGAAGTGCCACCGAAGCTATTGGTATATCCTGGAACATTTGTACCAGCTGTTGTGGTGATACCCAGAGACCCGCCATCAGAAGGTGCGGAAATCAGGATATTTGCTCCACGTTCGCTGTAGAAGGAATGAATGCCATCGTTGGCTACGGCAGCTACACCAATGGCATAGCGAGAATTGGCAAAGCCATCATAATTCGAGTTATCTCTGTTGGGGCCGAAGAAATCACCATTTCCGCCAGCCCAAACATAGATAGAACCCAGCCCACCCCGACCATTTACATAATTATCTGCCATCGCAGCGAGCAGCAGAGGTCCGGGCCCGAATGCACTGGCACCATCATCAGTAGGCCCCCAGCTATTGGAATATATATCGGTGATATCACTGTGAAAAGAGAGAGCTGCAGCCATGGTTGCATCAGAAATACCACCTTCGATAAGGCGGATACCCATGATTTGAGCTAGAGGGGCTACGCCGCTGATTCCAACATTGTTATTTCCTCGACCTGCGGCAACACCTGCGACCGCAGTACCGTGATCGTCAAAGAGTGGCGTTGGATCATTGTCAGAATCGTTGAAATCCCAGCCGTACAAATCATCAACGAGTCCATTACCATCGTCATCGAGGCCGTTATTCAATTCACCAGGATTCACCCAGAAGTTTGGCTGTAAATCGGGATGAAGGAGTGTAACGCCCGTGTCAAGTACGGCAATCTGAACATTTTGACCCTGATAGGTATCCCAAACATTTACAACATTCATATCGATGCCAGGCTGCCCACCACCTTGACCGGTATTGAGCAGATGCCATTGGCTATTGAACAATGGGTCATTAGGGATGAATCGAGGTTGGTATTCGTGAGCCAGCAAAGGGTAGTAGAAATCGATCTGACCAGTATTTACACGTGATTGTAGCCAGCTTGAGATGACAGTAGGGGAGAGGTCATCCGAGAAAGTCCATTGAAAGGCATTTTCAATGATGCCGGTAGCACTAAATCCGGAAGTGCCTGCGGCGATGGAAAGTTGATGAGCATCTTGATTCTGATGCACTCCAACAATCCAATTTCCATCGTATCCACTGGATGCCGGTTGGCTAATTAGCCTTTGGAGTTCTGCAGACATCCACGAACGAGCAGATAAGTCAGGAATGTAAACACTGGCGGTCAGTAATGTTCGATCTTCCAGTGTTTCTAAACGAGGCTTAAAACGACGCAACGATAGGTCTAAATCCGCTGACTTGAAACGGCGATTCTGACGCAACATGGCAGCACTCCGGCGGGCGAGTCTTGTGAATAAATATGAAAATTGCGAGACTATAGAATCTCAGATTTGGAAGCTCGATGCAAGTATTTCAAATCTGTAATAGGCGAAAAATAGGTAAATATTATCGGTTGTAACGAGAAATCAGGGGCATAGTGCCACCATTTCATGCTGGTCGATGATTCAAAGAAAAATCCTAGTGCGAGTTGTAATAGAGATGCCATCGATAATGAAATCCGATGGTATTTATCATAATTAAGCGGTGAATAACGTTGTTACATCCCAGGAAGAACGGGAATGTTCAGTTTGCGGATGAGCTTTTCTATTTCCCTTCTCAGGAAGACAAAAGATGGGGCAATGAAGAGGTGATCCTGCATGCGCGAGGGGTCGTAATCGGTTTCGATTACTTTTTCTGTCACAAAGGGTTCGCGAATCACATCTTTGCCGAACAGCGAATTGGGGATTTCGCCAGTCGAGGAGAGTATGCCGGCTCCAAAGACTTTGGTTTCGCCCTGTTCTTCCATGAGGCCGAACTCGATACTGAACCAGCTGAATCTTTTCAGAAACAGCACATGGGCGGGATTCTTGGTGGTGGTAGCCGCTTTGCCGATGAGTGTCAGTAGCTCAGCATAGTCCTGATTCATGAGCGGAGGCACATGCCCCAGGCAGTCGTGAATCATGTCGGGTTCGGGTGTAAATTCCGGATGCGAACCATGGCGAATAAACTGAGTTACTGGAAAACCGCGCTCAGAGATGTAGCCATAAAAAGTTCGGTATGCAATGGGTCCCTCGGCAGGCACCAGGTGCATGTTCGTGACTTTTTTTACTTGATCGCTCAGCAATCGCAGTTGGGGGATTTCCGTTTCACTGATGCCCAGTTCACGTTTGGCCTTCAGGTAAATGGAACAGGCGTGCTTGACGTGGAGTTCACCCAGCAATGGGCTGACTTCCCGCCAGATGCGGGTTTCCTCGGGCGTGTATTCAATCATGGGTGGCCCAAGGTTCTGCAGTCGATGCTTGCGGCACAGGTCAAAGAGGTAATTACGTCGGGTAATGTAGTCCTGGTCATGTTCGCCTGGATGATTCGCTTCCAGTTCCAGAATGTCCGGATCGGGAGGCTCAATCATCTGATTGGCATCAATGACGACTCCATATTCGGTCAATGTTTCTTTCATGCTTACTTACCCGCAGAGGTCCCTAGACATGATACTAACCCGCAACAATAACTATGCGGCGAATTGGCACGGTTAGCGTGAGTACACGCAAACCGTGGCACCCGTTTCGCATGACTTCCTATGCGTGGGCACTTAGTAATATATTCATTCAATAACACAGTAGCCAGAAGTCTGACAGAGCAGTTTGTTCACTCATCTAAGTTAGTGTGCAAGAGTGACTATGCGAACTGCTTTAGAGCGTCTCGTAAACGTACACCCCTCACCCCAACACCTCTCCCTCTTGGGGAAAGGGTAGAGGTATTTCTATTTGTTTTCCATGTTCACCCTGATTAGACTCGATGGATACATTACCAGGACGTTGACATGTTCCTTGGCTTGCGAACCGCACTTTATCCTGCTCCTGATCTTGAACGAGGCAAAGCCTGGTACAGTAAAGTGCTTGGCGTCAAACCCTATTTTGATCAGCCTTTCTATGTTGGCTTTTCCGTTGCTGGATATGAACTAGGCTTGGTGCCTGATGCAGAACCAGGGATAACAGGCACACAGGCTTATTGGGGTGTAGCAGATGCGGAGAAAGAACTAGAACGGCTGATGAGCCTGGGAGCATTATTGCATGAGTCTCTCAAGGATGTGGGAGAGGGAATCAAGGTTGCATCCGTTCTTGATCCTTTTGGCAATGTTTTCAGCATCATTGAAAATCCGCACTTCAAATTAACTGAGGTTCGTCCATGATTCCCTACTTCAAAGGCCAGCCGACCGATTACATCCTCCGCTATTCCGGTGGTCGACTTAGTAATAGTGGACTTGGGTTGGCGTTCTTCTATTGGCGTTACAACACGCAAGTGGTTGCGGTTCCCACACAAAGCCAGGATGCCAGCTTTGTGTTTAATGAACTGACCAGCGATTTTCAGGAAGTTACGCTGCAGGGGCAAATTACTTTTCGCATCATCAATGCCAAGCTCACTGCTGAGCTGTTTAATTTCACCATTGATCCGATGAAGTATCGTTATCTGAGTGAAGATTACGACAAGCTGGGGAAGCGACTGACGAATCTGGTGCAGCTTGAGACCCGTGCAGAGGTTTCGCAAAGAACTCTGCAGGAATCGTTGCGTGATGCATCGAGACTCTCGAAAGTAGTGCTGGAGAAACTGCGATCTGGTTCGCTGCTTACCAATCTGGGCGTGGAGATGCTCAGTGCTGATTTCCTTTCGGTGCGTGCCAAGCCTGAAGTGGGTAAGGCTCTTGAAGCAGAGCTCCGGGAAGCATTGTTACGGAAAGCAGATGAAGCGATCTATGCACGGCGTGCTGCGGTGGTGGATGAGGAAAAGCACATCAAGGAAAAGGAGCTTGCTTCGGACAAGGCACTCGAAGATCAGCGTAAGGAACTGATTGCCTTGCAGGGAGCCAATGCGTTATCGGAAGCAGAGAACAATGCTCGCGCTCGCGAGGTTTCTGCCGAAGCAGAAGCCAAGGCAGCGGAAATGCAGATGGTTGTCTTCAAAGACATGGATCCCCGCAAGCTGTTAGCTTATGCGATCAAGGAAATGAGCCAAGCGAACATTGGGCAGTTGACTATCACTACTGAAGTTCTCGCCAACCTGTTGCAGGAAGCTCCAGGCAAGGCACAACGGTAACAACATGCCATTGGTGACCAGCTTTCAGAAAGTTGTTATCGTCACGCGCAAAACGCAGCTCGAGGAATTGATCGAGCAGCATGGCACGCGTGATCAGGCGGCATTTATCCTGCAGCGGCGCGGCCAGTCTATTAACGATGTGCTGGATTCCCATCACCGCTATTCCCAATCGCTGGCCCAGTTGAAAGCAGCGATACCGTCTCAAGTTCGGCAGCAGGTGATTGAGCGACAATTTCTACCTAATTTTCTGTTCGGTCCGCATGACTTGATCATGACACTGGGGCAGGACGGCGTCGTCGTCAACACTGCCAAGTATCTGCAGCAACAGCCTATTTTGGCGTTCAATCCCGATCCTGGAAGGATTGACGGCGTGCTGATTCCTTTCAAACTGGATCATGTTGAAGATGCTGTTATCAGTGCCCTGAGTGGCAAAATGCCTCACAAGTCCATTACTCTGGCTCGTGCCGAGTTGGAGGACGGCCAAACGCTTGAGGCAGTCAATGATCTGTTTATTGGAATACAAAGCCATGCATCTGCCCGCTATCAGATAGCGTTCAATCAGAAGAAAGAAGAACAGTCTTCGAGTGGCATCATCGTTTCCACCGGTGCTGGTTCAACCGGTTGGTATCGTTCCATTCTGACGGGAGCTTATGGAATCTCGCAGAATTCGAGGGGTGCGTTGAACTTTCAGGACAAATATCGGTTTGCGGTTGATGCGAGAGAGTTGCGGTTCAATGTCAGGGAGCCATTCATCAGTCAAACTTCACAAGCGAATCTCATTTCTGGTCGAATTACAGAAAAGCAATCGCTTGAAATTGTGTCGCGTATGCCTCAGCATGGGATCATTTTCAGCGATGGCATGGAAGCAGATTTCCTCAGGTTTGACAGTGGCATGCGGGCCAACATTCGAATTGCCGACCGTTCGGTGACGATGTTCTGGAAGTAAGTCTCGGACTTATTCGAACAGACTATCCTACTTGTCAACTGTTTCTTACTAGGTGATTGCGAGATAATTCTGACAAACTGGCACAACCCATCAGGCCAAGTGTCAGGTCGGTATCTGCCAGCAGATTCATCATGATATTCTGAATTCCTGATGCGCCATCGAGAGCCAGGCCATAACAATAAGGCCTGCCTACGAGAACAGCTTGCGCACCGAGTGCCATGGCTTTGATGACATCAGCACCGCGACGGATACCACTGTCAAAGAGCACAGGAATTTTTCCCTGTACCGCATCGACCACATTCGGAAGGGCATCGAGCGATGGGATAGCTCCATCGAGTTGACGGCCTCCATGATTGGAGACAACGATTCCGGACATTCCCAGATCGATAGCGCGACGGGCATCTTCCGGGTGCAGGACGCCTTTCAAAATAATTGGCAACTTGGTCTGTTGGCGAATCCACAGCAGATCATCCCAGGTAAGGGCAGGGTTCGAGAACACTTTCGCAAAAGTCAGTATGGCTTTACGAGGATCAGTTCGCGGGTCGCCCCCGACCAGCTTTTGGAATACTGGATCGCTGAAGTAATTGGCCAACCCAGCCCCTTTGAGAAAAGGGAGATAGGCTTGTTGCAGATCACGCTCGCGCCAGGCAAGCAGATATGTATCGAGAGTTATCACCAGTGCAGAATAGCCAGCCTGTTCGGCACGGTGGATCAAGCTGGCAGCCAGGTCGTTGGAAGCAGGCCAGTATAACTGAAACCAGCGCTGACCATTGCCCGAGGTCAGGGCCACCTGTTCAATCGGCTTGGATGAAACTGTGCTGAGCACAAATGGAATGCCCAAGGCGCCTGCAGCCTGGGCGACTGCGAGTTCCGCTTCGGGGTGAACAATTTCGAGCACTCCTACCGGGCCCAGGATGACTGGCCAAGGGTGGTGATGGCCCAGGAGTTGCACGCTAAGGTTTCTCTGCTGAACGTTACGTAGGAAACGAGGAACGATTCTCCACTTTTTGAATGCACCCACATTGGCACGGGCGGTATCTTCGCTACCTGCACTGCCTGCGACATACCCGAATGCTCCTGGATTCATTTTGGCCTGTGCCTGCTTTTCCAATTCTTCAAATGACAGAGGAATACTCGGCAGTTGTCCCTGTAAGCCCTGCTGGTATATCTGCATCTGCCTGTCTATTCCCCAGGATATTGGTGGAGTTGCTTCAGCCATGTACTTTCCTTTCAATGAACTTGCCTCCATGCTAACGCTCTATGCTGCAGGATCAATGAGATTTCGATGACTTTGTCATTCCAGTGACTGTGCCTCTATCCTTGCAGTGACTAACAGGTTACACTGCAAGATGTCCATCCCATCGAAAGGAATAGCCATGACTCCCATGTTTCCTCCTGTGCAACGTCGTCATTTCCTCGCTGGTTTGGGAGTTGCTGGGTTGGCACTGTTCACACCCGGGGTAATGGCGGATGAACTGACCAAGACGCCGAAGATGACAGAAGGTCCTTTCTATCCTGACAAGTTGCCTCTCGATACAGACAACGATCTCATTATCATCAATGACCAGTTGACCCCTGCTGTCGGGCAGATTACCCATCTCACAGGAAAGATTTTGTCTGCCAACGGCAGCCCACTGCGTAATGCAGTCGTGGAAATCTGGCAGGTTGATAATCACGGGGCTTACATCCATTTAGGTAGCAACAACGGCGGCAAGCGAGATAAGAACTTTCAAGGTTTTGGCAGATTTGTCACCAGTTCCACCGGCGAATACTATTTCCGCACCATCAAGCCGGTACCCTATCCGGGGCGTACGCCTCATATCCACATGATGGTGAAGGTCAAAGGACAGCCTAAGTTCTGCACGCAGTGTTTCATCAAGGGTGAACCACAAAATGATCGCGATGGTGTACTTCGAGGCATTCGCGATCCAAAGGCGAAGGAATCGGTCATTGTCGATTTTGCTACCGTTCCTGGTTCAAAACTGAATGAAGTGGCAGCCAGGTTTAATGTGGTTCTGGGATATACGCCGGAGGATAAGCACGGGTAGGCAATCTTCTCGCCACGCATGATGCAATCGGCTATCATAAGTTCGTCGTAGTTACATGGTATCGACCCATGGAAGCCATCACGCGCAAGTTCATATCCAATCCAGTTATCACGGTACAGCAGCACATCCTTCAGGAACAGATGCGTTTTCCTGAAGCGTCGGGTGAATTCTCCTGGCTGCTTTCCGGCATCACGTTGGCGACCAAACTCATTCAGGCCCGTATTCGGCGGGCAGGGCTTTCCGATATCCTTGGCGAGCATGGTAATACCAACGTGCAGGGAGAAATGCAGCAGAAGCTCGACATCTATGCTGATGAAGCCCTGATGCACAGTCTGGGTTGTCGTGGCAGCATTGGTGTGATGGCTTCTGAAGAAAACGAAAGCCCGATCATTCTCAAACAGCATAGTTCCCCTGAAGCCAAGTATGCGGTGATATTCGATCCACTCGATGGGTCTTCGAATATCGATGTCAATGTCAGCGTAGGTACGACGTTTTCCATTTTCCGCAAGCCTCACGATGGCCCTGGTGGTGATCCCGTCTCCTGGTTTCTGCAGCCTGGTTCCAAGCAGGTTGCTGCAGGTTATGTCGTGTATGGCTCATCCACCATTCTTGTTTACACTGCCGGCAAAGGGGTGCATGGCTTCACGCTCGACCCAGCCATCGGCGCGTATGTACTGAGCCACGAGAACATCAAGATGCCTAAGCAGGGCAGCTACTATTCGGTAAACGAAGCGAATCGCGAAGGTTTTCCCAAACCTTACCGAACATTTCTGGAAAACCTGCGACTGGGGAAACTGAACCGGAGCTATTCCACGCGGTACATCGGCTCGATGGTGCCTGACTTTCATCGCACTCTGCTCAAGGGTGGTATCTTCCTTTATCCACCCACGAAGAAACACCCCGATGGCAAATTGCGTTTGCTCTACGAAGCCGACCCGGTTGCGTTTATTGCAGAGCAGGCAGGGGGCATGGCAACAAATGGCTCGCAGCGCATACTGGACATCAACCCCAGCAGCATCCATCAGCGTACCAGTTTAGCGGTTGGCAGCGTGGTAGAGATGGAAGAATTGGCGAGGTGTATGCGGGAAGCAGTCAGTAGCTAGACGGCGATTCTTCCCCAGTGTATCCACACTTCTAAATCGAACTGTACTTTGCCATCGATGGCGTTTGCGTCAAAGAGTTGCTTCATCTCATTCATGAACGGTGCATAGTTGGCATCGGTGGGCTTGGGGATGTATGATGCGGATTGAATACGGGCATCGAAGTATTCCCAGTTGAGCTGCTGTGGGTTAGGCAGCGTGGCATCATGGTAGCCGTTGATGAAGAAATGAGCAGAACGCTCAGGGCTGCGGTAGAGTTCGGCGAGCTTGTGATATTCCGGGCAGTACTTTCTCAGGATAGCTTCGTAACCCTGGTGCAACGGTGATGCGTTATGGTTGCGGTGGTTCCACATGGCCACGAACCAGCCGGGCGGCTTCAGGATTCGCTGCATTTCGGTTCGCGTGGCATCGAGATCGAACCAGTGAAACGCCTGGGCAGCCATGGCGACGTTGACACTTTGGGCCGGCAGCGTGGTGGCAGTAGCGGTGCCTTTTACGGATTGAAAGTTCGTGTAGGTTTTCAGGAACGTATCCCCTTCGGCATGCATGGGATCATTGGGTTCAATACCAATCACCGAGTACCCTGCATGCAGAAAGGGGAGGGCAGACAAGCCAGTGCCGGAGCCGATGTCGGCAATGATGGAGCCGGGCTGAATGACGTGATGTTGCTGGAGGAAGGTGACAACCGAATCGGGATAGCGAGGCCTGGCCCTGGCGTAGACTTCGGCCTTGGTGCTGAAACGGGTGGTGGCGTCGGTGAACATGGGATAATGCACAGGTGAAAGTTCTTACGGCTATGAGGTTTATTCTATGGTTTGTAGTCCTCACGCTCCGTCGTGAGGACGCGGTGATGAGCGTACGTTGCATTAGAAACAAAACAGCACGCGGCAGCCACAGTTTCTGCAAGACGTTGAAGTATCAAGTTACTGACGCACACTATTGCACGTCCCGTCATCTCGACGGAGCGAGATGACTACAATCAATGGCGGATGAGTACAAATCGGTTTCATATTCTAATGGGATGAAATCGAATACGCCGCTGATCCTGATCAATGCCGTAGGACTGACACGTCGATGGCTTGATGATGCGCCGGTGCTGGCATCGCTCGCGGAATCAGGCTGGGTATCTACTCTGAAAGAAGTTCTGCCTGCGGTTACCTGCACGGCCCAGGCTTCCATCCTTACCGGCAAATCTCCTCAGGAGCATGGCATCGTTGCCAACGGCTGGCTGTTTCGCGACACCATGGAAGTGCGGTTCTGGCAACAGTCGAACCATCTCATGCAAGCGGAGCCGTTTTATGTGACCGCAAAAAAAGAGGCGGATAAAGAAGGTCGCCGTTTTCGATGTGCCAAGCTGTTCTGGTGGTTCAATCAGGGGGCGGATGTTGATTTCAGCATTACGCCCAAGCCACATTATGGTGCAGATGGCAACAAGGCATTCGGCATCAGTGGTCAGCCTGATGGTTTGTGTGAAGGCATTGAGCGGGCAATAGGCAAGTTTCCATTTCCGAGTTTCTGGGGGCCTAAATCCGGTATCAAAAGCACAGCATGGATTGCCCAGTGTGCAGCGAAGGTGGTGCGTGATCATCAGCCTGAATTGACACTCGTTTATTTGCCTCACCTGGATTATGAACCGCAACGGCGTGGGCCTTCAGGCTGCGACATGAAAGCTCAGGTCATGCAACTGGATGATAGTTTGCAGCCGCTAGTCGAGGCAGCGGGAAAGATTGGCGCACGCATCTGGGTGGTAAGTGAGTATGGCCACTGCGATGTGGATCGGCCTGTCTTTCTCAACCGGGAGTTGCGAAAAGCAGGTTGGTTGCAGGTCAGACTGGGGCCATTCGGTGAACAGCTCGAGACGTTTGCCAGCGATGCGATTGCAGTGTGTGATCATCAACTGGCTCATGTCTATATACGCAAGCCAGAGTTGGTAAGCACCATCCGTGACAGATTGGCGAGTATCGCTGGTGTTGATCGGGCCTTGATGGGTGCGGAGCGGGCAGCGATCGGGTTGGATCACCCGCGCTCCGGCGAGATCATTTTATTATCGAAGCCAAACGCCTGGTTTGCTTATCCGTTCTGGCTGGAGGATAAGCTCGCTCCCGACTATGCCCGTTGCATCGACATTCATCGCAAGCCGGGGTTCGATCCCTGTGAGTTGTTTTTTGATCCGAAACTGTTGTGGCCCATGGGGCGGGCCATGCGTCGATTAACACAGAAGAAGTTGGGGTTCCGAACATTGTTCGATGTGATTCCACTGGATGCAAGTTTAGTGCGGGGCAGTCATGGATTAGCTGCTGGGCATGAGTATGATCGGCCGGTGCTGATTGGCGATGGCCCTTCGCCCGGAAGTGAGATGTCGATGCTGGGGGTGCGAGAAGTCGTTCTGTCGGCGTTGCGGGACGGATAAAAAGAACCCCTCACCCCCAACTCCTCTCCCCTCCAGTGGAGTAGGGAGAATAGAAACAAACAGGTAAGCGGTACTGCCGCTTACCTGACGAGGTCCTGAGCGTAAAAAATCTTACTTGCGGTGCCTGATCTTGGCTCGCATACGTCTCTTTTTGCTGCCAACTTTTCGTCGGCCTTTGCCCCTTCGCCGTGCCATACGCTTTACTCCTGGTGATAAACCCTCATTT
This sequence comes from Planctomycetia bacterium, assembly GCA_016795155.1. Lineage (NCBI taxonomy): Bacteria > Pseudomonadati > Planctomycetota > Planctomycetia > Planctomycetia bacterium. The sequence goes on from JAEUIE010000003.1 coordinate 57,544, forward strand.
TCGAGGTTTATCCATCAATACAGACAAGATTATTGCGAAAGATCATGGTATCGAGTACGCCAACATTGACAATAGGTGCCTGGAAGTTGTCAGATAAAGTGGGAATTACGTGAGAGTGGCATTTAGCCCCTTCTCCCGCTCCGCTGCATGTTTTAGGATACAGGTTCACGGAGAAGTTGAAGAACGCTCACCGAAGGATAGATCGATGGCGCTTGATGCGTATAGTCCCTGTTTGTGTGGCAGCGGCAAAAAATTCAAATGGTGCTGTGCTCCCATTTTTGAGCAGGTCGAAAAAGCCTTCGCGCAGGAACACAACAAGCAGCATGCGGTGGCTCTCAGTCAGATGCAGCAGTTAACCACCCAGCATGGCAAAAACAGCGCTGTCTGGTGTTACCTGGCCGATCTGCTCATGATGCAGAATCAATTTGAAGAAGCAGCAAAAGCCCTGGAACAGGCTCTGCGTCTGGACAGTAATAATGCGAAGGCTCATTATCTTCAGGGAGCCTTGTTCCACGAAAAACAGCAGGTGTCTGAAGCGCTACATCATTATCGCCTGGCAGCTGATGCCTGCGACCCCGCTGCGTCGGAAATGATGGCAGACATTCATCTGGGTATCGCCCAGTGTGAAACCATCAGGCATCATCCATTTGCAGCCAAGGCTGCTCTCGATGTGGCTCACCGATGCATGCCCAGTAACGAAGCCATTCAGGATTATCTGAACCGTTACTATGGGGTGAAGAGCGAGTATCCTGCGATTGTTCGAAAGAATCATCCGTTCAAAAAGATGATCAAGAAGGATGCATTGCCCCTGGATGTGCAGCAGGCCACGCAAGGCGGCAAGCTCGGAAAACTGCATCAGTTGATGGAGGGCCTGGTTCAAAGGCTGTCTTACGATCCTGCGTTCTTTTATAACCTGGGACTCACCAGGGCCTGGGTTGGCGAGAACCAGGGCGCCATCGATGCCTTAGATGAATATGTTCGTCAGGCAAGTGATGAGCAGGAAGCCATTGAAGCGTGGTCGCTGGCGGAAGCCGTGCGACTGGATGGTGGTCAGGATGTTGCAAGTGACTATCCGCTGCACTTTATTCTGTATCAACTCAAGGATGCAAGACGATTTGTATCGAAAGTGCAGCATGACCAGCGTGTGGTCGATGCCAATCAGAATGAAATGATTGTGCAGTTCAATAGGTTAGATCGGCCTATGCCAGCTGTTTCCGAAAACCTGGCAACTTTTGATTTGCCGATTGTTACCCTGCGGTTTGTTTTTCACATTACCTCAGGCGTGTTGATGGCTTACAGCCTGGATGCCAAGTCACTGGAACTGGGCAGACAGGATTTTGAAGCAGAGTATGGCAGCCTGATTGAAGTGCAGAAAACTTTTGAGCAGCCTGGAACCTACCTGCATGTTACGCAAGGTATTTTCGATGTGCGTTTGCCGGAGGGACTGACACCAGAGCAGAGTGATCGCTTGCTCAAAGAGAAAATGCGGTCTTATTTTGAAGACAAGTGGTGCCAGCGTCCACTGCACTCGCTGAAAGGCAATACGCCGCTGGATGCTGTCGGGCATCCGGTGCTTCGCCGCAAAGTAGCGGGAAGTATCCTGCTGATTGAACAGTTGTTGAATACGCTCAGCGCTAAACTGCCATACACAATGGATGAACTCCGTCACAAGCTGGGGTTGGATCAGGCGCTAAATGGCGGGGATTTACCCGTTGTGACTTCCATTGGAAACATGAATGCTGCGGAGTTGTCGGGGTTATCGATAGAATCCATCAGCGATGAAGAATTGAAGCAGGCATTTACCGCAGCTAAGCGACTGGATGCCAACGAGCTGGCCACACGGTTTGCCCAGGAGTTGGTGAATCGTGGGACAAGCAATCCAGACATTGATTGTTTCATCTACGACCAGCACATTATTTTCCAACTGCTTGGTGAAGATCGTGTGGAGCGGGCCTATGCCAGTACTTTGAAGATGATCGACCGCGACGCGAAACAGAATGGCGGCAAGCGTTCGGCAGATTATCGCAAGTTGCGAGTGAAAGTGTTGCTGGCAGGGAAGCGGTTGCCTGAAGCACGGCATGAGCTGGACAAGTTGCTCTCTGAAAAAGGGGATGACCTCGATTTGCATGTTTTTGCTACCGAAGAACTGTTACGGTTCGGTCATAAGGAACTGGCCAGCAAATATGCTGGCGGGGGCAAAGCAGTGGCGGCCAGGAAACAAGATCGCGACAGGCTTGGATTCTTTGAAGATATTCAGAAAAGATACGGTGAGAAATCGTAACCTGCCAAAGGAATCAGGCTGCTCGTGCCAACGGAATGGTTTGCTGGGGTAAGTCAGTAGACTGCACCTGACGGTGCAATGTTCTAACCGACCAGATTTGCATCCCCCAGAGTAGTAATGCAGAAGCCAGGGGGATACTCGCTGTACCGGGTTGATTCACCACTAGGGAAAGTAACAGCCCGCTGCTGGTGAGCAACAAGCCAAGTAACCTCCAAGGTGTAACATTCATCAAAGAAATCATCATGGCGGGAAGGAACAGTAGCGCATGGTGTAGTTCATAAACCGGACTCGCCATAACCAGGATGATCAGCAGTGAACAGCCTGTCTGAAACAGTTGCAAAGATGATGGACGTACAGTACGCCATGACAGAAGAGTAATCGCTGTCAGCAGGCCAATCATGCCGAGGTGCGAAAACGAAAAGTAGTGTGGAGAGCCACTGTTGCCTAGTGTGCGAAGTAATCCAGCAGAGAGTGAAGCATTGGTACTACTGGTGGCAATGTGTTGTAATGGTTGCTCAATGCTCTTGAAATAGTGTTCATTGAGTCGGCTGGTTCGCTGGAAGCCGAAGAAAATACTGGGAAGCAGAATCAGGGACAATGCCAATCCAAGAGCGGTGCCGAGCGTCATCAAGCGGTCACGGCGATAGATAGCCAAGATCAGCAGATAAACGGGAAACAGCTTGATGGCAATGGCCCCGGCCAGCCAGCAACCCGATTGAAATGATCGATGCCCCACGGCTGCCAAAAGCCAGCCCGTCAGGAGGAAGAGCATAATAGCATCACTTTGAAATTGAGAGAGCGAGGCATAAATCGGCCCGGCACATAAGAGCATGGGAGTCAGGCGATGATGCCACCATGTGAAAGTGGTTGGTGATGCTTCCTGTTGTGATTCCAGATAACAGGCCAGCCGATGAAGAGTCAGGCATAGCGCAGTCGCCAGCAACAACAGCAACAGGAAGAGCGCGATTGGTCGGGGAAGAATTCCTTCCGTACTGGATTGTGCCGGTGGTTGCCCGAGGGGGGACAGCAGGATAGCAACCAGTGGGGCGCCGTGGAAAACTTCTCCATGATCATCGGAAACGTGATAGATGTTCTGATCAGCACGCACGGCCCAACCTGCACTCAAGGCAGAATTCAAAGATGGTGTAGCTGTGGCGTTGAAGTAGAGGATGCAGAACAGAAAAATCAGGCTGAGAATTGCCAGAACAGTGAGAAATACGTTGCGTATAGACCATGACAAACCGTAAAACGGCTGGTTCATCCAGCGAATGAGCGTTGTCACGGTGATGCACTGCTCCGGGAGAGTATCTACTTCTCTCTCGGCAAAACCCGTGCCCCATTTGAGTCTGTTTAACGAATCTCAGGAATTAGTGGGGCTTGTCCAGTTGTTCAACTATGGCAAGCAGCGCATCCGCTTCAGTCACGCCCTGGGCTTCAATGCGTCGCAGTTGATCAGGCTTGTCCGGTGTCGGGAAATGGCCTACTGCTTCCCATGAGCCGTTTCCTATGGGCTTGGTGCGTAGACCGACAACGCCATGTTGTATCATTCGCTGCTTGTATTCCTGAACGATCTGTGGATTGCTGGCAGGAACATACCCTTGGGCTGGTTGTACCTGGCTGTCCTGCACGGGTAGTGGCTTCACTTCTTTTACCTGGTTCGTCAGATTGGCAGTGCCTGGAGAGATGCCAGCAATCGGTTCAGTTGGTGGTGGAGATGATGGTTTCTGCTGGAAGTTAAGTGGCCCAATGCGTTCCGCGGAGGTCGGCTGACGTTGACCGGTTGGTGTAGCTGAAACCGGGTTTGTAGCACCAGGCGGAGCACCAACTGTGGGTTGAGCCTGGTTACTGGCTACAGCAGGTGGTGCAGACTGCCCGGCAGGTGGTTTGGAGGTTCCACTAAACAATGGATCAGGATTATCCACTGCAGTGGCAGGAATACGATCAGAATGGGGTGCCTGGCAGCCAATCATCAGCGACAGCATTATGCAGCCAGTAAACATGCGGGTCATGTGACCATCCCCGTGAATAAACTTCAAGCCGGGGGATATAGCCAGTCTGGCGAGTGTTGTCAATGTGGTTCGCTAAGCTCAAATTGGTTATCGAGATGGGTACAACGGTTTCGTCGTACTCTACGTAACCGTGCTGAGTTAACGTGGCGAGGTACACAAAGTCACAGCAAACTTGCATTGTTACGCTGAGTACAGCGAAACAATGAAGTTATAGGAAGCCGAGGCACCGGACGAGTAAAGCGAAGTTACCAAGCAACACCTCTCGTACGGAGTCCTCGGCATGGCTCATGCTTACATAGCTCTCGATACTCATTGTAGCACCACTGACATGGTAACTATCAATGCCTCTGGCAAAGTGATCAAGCAGGATCGATTCTCCACCACGATACCTTCCTTGCTGCAGATGATCACGTCGGTTCCCCGGCCACGGTCGGTGACCTTTGAAGAAGGCCCGCTGGCAGGTTGGCTGGCTCGTCATTTGCGTGGTGTGGTTGATGAACTGGTGGTCTGCGATCCGCGAAGCAATGCGTTGATTGCCAAAGACAGTGACAAGGACGATCCGCTGGACGCCATGAAACTGGCACAGCTCTTTCGTGGTGTTTACCTGAAGCCTGTTCATCAGGCGGCTACCGAGGAACGTGCTCTTTTGAAGCAACACGTAGCGCTCTATCACGACCGGGTGCGTGACCGCGTTCGACAAGGGCATCAGATCATTGCTCAACTGTGTCGTCATGGCGTGATGGCATCCATCGAGGAGGTCATCGAGGAATCTGCCCGTGGCACCCATTAAGCATGCCAATGGAGTGTTGCAGGTGCCCTACTTAGCGGTCGCAATCGGGCGAAAGGCCACGCGGAGGAATCTGATTACCATGCAGGCATTGAAGCACATGAACAGGAAAAAGAACACAGCTCCTGCGACATAGAGTGAATTGAAGAAATAGGGCTTGGACAAATCGTGCAGACGGACAAAGTCGAAGAGTACCAGCACCGCGCCGCCAGCCAGAGGTGGCCCAAAGGGCAGTTCACTGGTGCCTTTGAACAAAAATGAAACGAGAACGTAAATCAAACCAAGAATAATGGCATAGCCCATGACCATGACCAGCGCCTGCCAGCCCAGGAATGCCCCAATGAGCATCAGCAAATCAGCGTCACCGAGTCCCAAGGCTTCCTTTTCGTAGGCCCAGGAAAAGAGGCTGCGTAACACACGGATCAACGCTGTGCCAGCCAGCGCACCAATCAGTGAAGTCAGGAAACCAACGTACCATGCATAGGGCTCTGGTGTGCCAACGAATGGCAGCGTAATATCGGAAAGTGGTGCCCAGAATGGCCAATAATGTAACCCACCCATGAAAGTGGTCTGTACGGTTGGATTGTCAATGGCGAGCGGCCAGGGCCAGCCAACGAAACTGCCTCCGATAATTCCAATCGCGATACCCGGAACAGTAATACGGAGCGGAATTTCCCGATGATCAAAATCGGTGAATGTTGCAACGATCAGGAAACAAAGAAACGTAATGTGATAAAGCCACATCAGGAACAGCTTCATGGCAGCTACGCCACGATAGGGAGAGTCAGGAACAGTGGTGTTGCGCAGATCCAGGTACCAATAGAATGTGACAGCAAACAGAATGGCAGTGAAGAGTTCAATCCAGAAGTATCGGCTGGAGAACTTCACGCCGCACGACCGGCATTTGCCGCCCAGAATCCAGAAACTGAGCAGGGGTAAATTATCCGATTTGCGAACAGGTTGAAAACACCGGCTGCAACGAGAACCTGGCCACCACATGCTCTTTTCCAGAGGCATGCGGCAGATACAGACATTCAGCAGGCTCCCCACCATGGCTCCGAGGATAAAGATGAACGGCACAAGTACGATGGGGTATTCAAATGGCTTGGAAAAGAACAGATTGAATGAACTGTAAAGATCCATGCACTATGCCCTGTCAATTAATGTTGTGATTGCATTACTACTATGAAAATAACAGCAATTATGCACGGTGTATAGCGTTGTCGGTGGTTAAATAACTGATAACTTTTTCAGCCAGTTCATCCAGCGTGTGATGTTCAGTATCGAGCACCAGATGGGCTGTGGATTCATAATGTTTCTGCCGTTGTTTCAATAGAGTCGTAATTTCGTCAATCAAAGGCAATGATGTCAGGGCGGGGCGGAGTGTGGGATCCTGCTCAATGCGATGAACCAATGTCTGTGGACTTGCCTTGAGCCAGATGACAATCCCGGTGGATTGAAGCAATTGTCTGTTTGCTGGATCAAGGACAATGCCGCCGCCGGTGGATACCACCAGCGAATGATGGCTTGCAATATCAGCCAGCACTGCAGATTCCATTTTGCGAAAGGCTGATTCGCCTTGAGATTTGAAAATATCAGAGACGGAAATCCCTTCCAGGCTTTCAATGAGGTAATCCAGATCAACCCATTCACGGCCCAGTCGTTTGGCGATGAGTGGAGCAAGAGTCGTTTTCCCTGCTCCGCGATAGCCGATCAAGTAGAGATTTCCGGTTCCTAATGGAGAGTGTTTTTCAGTATTAGTCATCGAATTCAAGATAATCTGATTCAATGGATTCCAGTTCAGGTTCCGGTGGTTTCATGGGCAGTGCAGGGTTGGGTGAAACAGGGGAGATCTGTTTGCGCACTGCATCCGTCATCACTTCAATGGGGGCAGCCTGGCCAGTAAAGAGCTGGAACTGTTCAGCTGCCTGGCGGATGAACATTTCTACGCCGGAAACCACTCGACAGCCACGGTCGCGAGCTTCACGGATCATCATGGTTGTTTCTGGATGATAGACACAATCCATGACAACCAGGCCGGGGCGAAAGACGCTGGCATGCAACGGGCTTTCATCGACGTTGGGGTGTTGACCTATGGGAGTGCAGTTGATAATGATTTCACAATGCTGGGCATTGCGGGCGTTCCAATCAACCGCTCGGCAGCCGATTTCATCAGCCAGGCCCAGACCTTTTTCAAGCGTACGATTGGAGATGATGACCAGCGCGCCGGCCCGGTGCAACCCATGCGCCAGCGTTCGGGCAGTGCCTCCTGCTCCCAGAATCAGCACTTGTCGGCCATGAACCGAATCGCCTGATTCCATGGTAGCCATGGCATTGCGTAATGCAGCAAGTGCTGCTGGAAAATCAGTGTTGTAGGCTCGGAAGCCTCCAGGAATGGGAATCAGTGTGTTGCCTGCCTTGCATGCGGTAACGATTTCATCCCGCTCGTTGCTGAAATCATGCACCGCTTCCTTGTGCGGCATGGTAACGCTGTAACCACTGACAGGAATTTTGGAAAGGGCCTGCAGCGTATCAAGAAAATCGTTGCGAGGCACTTTCATCGGAACATATACGGCATTGATGCCCAGATGCTGAAAGGCGGCATTATGGGCCACCGGGCTCATGCTGTGCTCGATGGGATCACCCATCACGCCATATACTTTCGTCTCACGATTGATGTTGTCGTAGAAATAGACATCGCGCATTTCTTCAAACGAAAACATTCCAGGCGCAATCCCCCGTTCCTTGTTGAAGGCGGCGTAGGTAAATGGTGCACCATACTTCGCACCCAGAATGCGGCTCGGTAAACCATAATCACCCATGGCAATGGCTACTGTTGGGATTTTGCCATGCTTCATCAGGCGAATGACGCGCCAGACATCCTGGGGCTTATCGATCTTCACTGCGACTTTCAGAACATCTGCATCCTGGTGATGCATCTTCTCGAAAATCTCTTCCAGATTCTTGGGTATCTCGACGGGATTATGGTAGCTGACGATGCGTTTCACTTTGCCAAATCGTTTGACCTTGTCAGCAATGTCTGTTTCGATGTCGACCCAGTCAAAACCTCCGACGATGGCCAGGCGCATCAGCATCTGCCGTTCATCCTCTGTTTTCGACCATCGGCCACCATCTTCACGTCGCCGTATGGTAGCCACCATGGGACAGCGTTTTTCAGCCATCAGTCGCTTGAGATCAATAGACCGAGCCAGAAAATCCATACGCAGTTCAATCATCTGGGCACCAGCTTCAGCGGCCAGTTGACATTCCAGCATCATCATTTTGTGGCGAGTGCGTCCAATGCTGACGCAGATCATAATCTGCTCCATGCTCCATGAGTGTGGCTGATTATCAGCATAACTTAAGATTATCGAGTATTCATCAATGTTTTCACAATTGAAGCGTGAAAAAGCCAAGAGTAATGTCAGATAATTCCAACTATGACACTGTTTGTTGTGTGGAATGAATCATGCAGTGGAATAATTGCATTCACGCTGGGGTTGGCAAGGTTAGCGTGAGTACACGCAAACCATGCACCCGACCTGTCGTGGAACCCAAAAGGCAATGGTTTTCAGACCCCTCTCCGCTATATCAACTGGATACTCACGTTTCAGGTCGGAAAGATATGTCATTTTTGCACGTGCATCAGTTGTCGAAAATTTACAAGGTTTATCAGAAGAAAACAGGTTTACTGGGTGCCATGAAAGGGCTTTTTCACCGCGAACACAAGGAAGTGAAAGCGGTGGCGGATGTCAGCTTCACCATAGAACCGGGTGAAATGGTGGCTTTCCTTGGGCCAAACGGCGCTGGCAAAACGACGACACTCAAAATGCTGGCTGGATTGATCTATCCTACAACTGGCACGGCCCAGGTGATGGGGTTCACGCCGTGGGATCGAGTCGATGCTTTCCGCCGACAGTTTTCGCTGGTTATGGGGCAGAAAAACCAGTTGTGGTGGGATTTGCCCGCTGCAGACAGCTTTCAACTGCACCGTGAAATCTATTCGCTTGACAAGTCGGAATGCGACCAGACTATTGGTGAATTAACCGAACTGTTTGGAGTCAAGGAATTGACTCGCCAGCCTGTCAGAGAATTATCGCTTGGCGAGCGTATGAAAATGGAGTTGATAGCGGCACTGCTGCATAAACCCAAGCTGTTGTTGCTTGATGAGCCTACTATTGGCTTGGATGTGGTGGCCCAGGTCAAGATTCAGGATTGCCTGAAGGAGTACAATCGTACTCGTGGCGTGACCATGCTGCTGACCAGCCACTATATGCGCGATGTGGAAGCACTGTGCAAGCGGGTGTTGGTGATCAATCACGGGCAACTGGTCTTCGATGGCCCGCTGGCAGGCATCGTCGAACGCTTTGGTCAGGAAAAAATCATCAAGTTGCAGTTTCATGAGCATGTGCCTGATTCACTCAGTACATTCGGTTCGCTCTTGTCAAGCAAAGGGCCTACTGCAGAAATCAAGGTTCAACGAAGCAAAGTGGCTCAGGTTTTGAACAATGTGCTCGATCAGTTTGAAGTGGTTGATGTCAGCGTCACTGATCCACCTCTGGAACAGATGATCGCGCAGGTGTTTGCGGAAGGGGCTAAAGCCACGTGATCATAGGAATACAACTGTCGGGCAGAGCCAAAATGGCCGATTCTATGTTAATAATGAATTGACCCGTACCGGCCCAGCGTTATAGTAGATTATCCCTCCTGCTGCCGTTCGACTCGGTTGCAATTCCGCCAATTTACTTGATCGGTAAGTCAGTCATGTTCACACTATTCAATCAGCTGCGAAATCAAGCCTGTGATGGTTCGAGCCGTCGTGACTTCCTTAAGGTTGGCACCCTTGGGCTGAGTGGCATTGGTCTAGCTGATTTGCTCAAGAGCAAAGCCCATGCAGCGGAGTTGGGAAAATCTTCACCATCAAAATCAGTGATCTGGCTGTGGCTGGGCGGTGGCGCGAGCCATGTCGAAACGTTTGATCCCAAGATAGATGCACCCATCGAGTATCGCAGCGTGACGGGTGAATCCAAAACCAGAATCCCAGGCGTTTCTATTGGTGGTACGTTACCTCGCATTGCCAGTGTTGCGGACAAAATGATTTTTGTCAGGTCATTTAACCATAATAATGCTGGCCATGCTGGTGGCACTCACTGGGTGATGACCGGTTTCAATCACGCACCTGCTGATAATGGTGCTGCTCCGATTAAGCCGTCATTGGGTTCTGTGGTATCGCGTATGCGCGGGCCTAATAATGACCGAGGCATACCTACCTATGTCAGGCTGAATGGAATCTACGCAGACGGCCCGGCTTGGCTGGGTCATGCCTATGCGCCATTCGATACCAGTGGTCGGGCACGGAGCAACATGAACCTGAAGATGTCTGCTAGTCGATTGGAAGACCGCCAGTTGTTATTGAATTCACTGGATCAGATGGATCGAGACCTGGACAGTACAGGTTTGCTGGAAGGACTGGATAGTTTTGAAAGCCAGGCATTTCAATTGATCAAGAGCGGGGCACGCGAAGTCTTTAATCTGGAAAAGGAAACGCCAAAACTCCGAGAGCGCTATGGCCGGAGCAATCTGGGTACGCAACTCCTTTTGGCCCGTCGATTGTGTGAAGCAGGCTGTGGATTTGTTACCGTTCAGTATGGCGGTTGGGATATGCATACTGACATCAAGCGAGGCATGAACCGCACCAGCCCTGCACTCGATACCGCAGTATCAGCATTAATTGAAGATCTGACTGTTCGAGGCATGCTCGACAATGTCCTGCTGGTTATTACTGGTGAGTTTGGTCGCACGCCCCGCATCAATGCATCGGGTGGCCGCGATCACTGGTCGCGATTGAGTACACTGGCCTTGGCTGGTGGCGGCTTGAAGCTGGGGCAGGCTTACGGTGAATCAACCACGAAGGCTGAAGCGCCCCGCAGTAAACCTGTTTCTCCCGAAGATCTGATGGCAACGATTTGCCATGTCATGGGAATTAATCATCGTGAGCAATTCAAAGATCCTACAGGCCGTCCGGCTTATCTGGTTGAAACGGGTAAGATCATTGAAGGTATTGTTTAAACTGTAATCGATGCGTTAGGTTATCAGCCTGCACTATCTGGTGCAGGCTTTTTTTGGATGGCTACGAGTTATCAGTCCCAGATTGACAGACAGTTGAAATGCACTGACGCAGGAATTGAGCTGAGGTCATGCCCCGTTTTTGTGCCTGTTGCGCCAACAATGCAATCTGTTGACGGGATAGTAACAGTGAAACTTCTACGATATCGCTACCAACAACCTCATTGGATGCAGATGCACGGGACAGGCTGGAATTGATTAGGTTCATGGGAACATCCCTGAATGTGGGCGTTGCTGCCAAATGAGAGTGCAAAACAGATGCCGCAATGAATTGACATTGTGAAATCGTGCCAGGTTCATTGATATTTGGCTGTTTTTGCGTGCTTCTTGCCCGGCAATAGACTACAGTAACGAAAGAGAGTGCATATTTATAGGGCTATGCTCGCCTGCTTTGTAAGCGTTACCCACCTGGTTGGAATTCTTACATGACTCCTTTAACGCTGGTTTCATTAAACGGGGGCAAGCAGCATTCGCTGGCTAAAGACCTGATATTGGTCGGCAGACAGGAAGGCAGCGACATCCACATCGAACATAAAAGTGTTTCCAAGCAGCATTGTGTACTGCTCGTTCGTGATGAGAAACTCTGGCTGCGTGATCTTGGTAGTACCAATGGATGTCATGTCAACGGTAAGCGGGTGCGGCGCTCGCTGGTGAAACCGCACGACATTCTTGGTTTTGCTGGGTTTAATTTCCGCGTTACCAGTCCTGCGGATAAGAAGAAATCGAGAAAGCAGAGTGCTGGAACAGCCAAGCTCGATCAAGAAGAACTGAAACGTCTTGAGCAACGCATGAAAACCAGTGACCTGATTGCACCGAAGGAAGGAACGGTGGTGCAGGTCAATAAACTGCCAGATGAATACACGCCTGTTGCAGAGGATGATGAAGAAGCATGATGCGATTGATCTTGCTGCCTCTTATATTGATGCTGATGGGAACTGCTTCGGCAAGGATGCTGCCAAACCAATCTGCTGCTCAACGAGGCGTAGATTGGCCCCGATTTCTTGGGCCATCTGGGGATGGCAAGTCTACTGAAAAAGGTGTGAAGCCATGGCCGGCGGCAGGCCCGGAGCTGAAATGGACAATTCCGGTAGGAGAAGGATACTCAGCTCCTATTGTCGTTGAAGGCCGATGTTTGATTTTTGATCGCGCTGGTGGGCAGGTACGATGTCGATCACTTGACCGGGAAACGGGCAAGGAGCTATGGGCATTCCAATACTCTTCGAGTTATCAGGATAAGTACAATTACGACGGTGGGCCACGAGCATGCCCGGTTACCGATGGTGAATTGGTATACCTTTACGGCCCTGAAGGACTGCTTCATTGCATTACTCTGGCAGAGGGCAAGCTGGTTTGGAAACTAGATACCGTAGCTCAATTCGGTGTGGTACAGAACTTCTTTGGCGTGGGAAGTACGCCGATACTGTTCGGAAATAAACTGCTGGTTCATATCGGTGGCAGTCCGCCTGGCAGCGACAAGATTGAATTCGGAAGTCTTCCCAACAACGGCTCCTGCATGGCAGCATTTGACAAGAAGACCGGCAAACTGCTGTTTCAAACAGGAAATGACTTGGCCAGCTATGCTTCTCCTCAATTGGCAACGTTGAATAAGAAAGAGGTCTGTTTGATGGTTGCACGGGAAGGATTGCACGGTTTTGACCCTGAGCAGGGACAGGAACTGTTTCACCTTCCTTTCCGTGCGCGGATGCTCGAATCAGTGAACGTAAGTAATGCTGTAGTAGATGGTCAGGAACTGATGCTGACGGAATCCTATGCTGTTGGCTCGAAGCTACTCCGTGTCAAAAATGACTGGTCACTGGAAGAATGCTGGAATGCTGTGCCGCGTCGCCGAGATCAGGGTATTGCGGCACACATGAATACACCGATCAAAGTTGGCCAACACGTGTACGGCTGTACTGGCAGACAACCTAACGATGCGGAGTTGCGGTGTATTGAATGGGAAACGGGCAAGGTAACCTGGCGCGAGAAGCCTCAACTGGGTGACTATATCGCTGGCCGGGGTACTGCCACTTATGTGGATGGCTATCTACTCTATCTGGCTGAAGAAGGCGTGCTGTTTTTGATCAAAGCGAATCCTTTCAAATATGAACTGATATCAACCTGGGATGGCAGGCGAGGTATTAAAAATGGCCCGCCTTTACCCATGCTGCCTGAGCCTGCCTGGGCGGCGCCGGTGGTTTCATCAGGCTGCATTTATTTAAGAGGGCAAGGCAGGCTGGTTTGCCTATCCGCCTATGTGCCCCATCAATAACTTTCGCCTTGATACTTGCTGCATTCCTTTTAATGATCAATAAATAATGGCAAAATGCATGGGGAATACCCATTGATTACCCTACTAATATGCTATTATTCATGTTTGCACGGATCATCCATTTTATTCAACAATAACTTATTCGTGCTTTGCCGGAGTCAAACAGATGCCGCCATCACCTGACAAGGACGATCTTGATGCGATTGCAGAAGCAGCCAGTCAGGCTGACGATACGCACACAGGTGATAACCCACATACTGCCAATACTGAAACGGGAAAACATGCTCCGCAGAGTTCGCGGCCTTCTGGACCAGTCGATGCTTACACCCTTTTGAAAGAAGGTGCACAGCCGGTCACCCTGGGCGATTACCAGATGACCAAAAAGCTGGGGCAGGGTGGCATGGGAGCTGTGTTCAAAGCCAGGCAGATCAGTCTTGATAGAGATGTCGCTTTGAAAGTGCTGGCCAGGCACCTGGCAGATGATGAGAAGTTTGTCAGCCGATTTCAGCGTGAAGCGCGAGTGATGGCCAGGCTGGATCATCCCAACATCATTCGCTGTTACAGCGTCGGTATTGAAAATGGTCTGAATTACCTGGCGATGGAATTTGTGGATGGATGCAGCCTGCAGGATCTCATTGAAAAGCATGGCAAATTCTCCGTTGGAGACGCGCTTTTCGTCACACTGCGTGTTGCTGAGGCGCTGGAATATGCACATGGCTTGAACCTGGTGCATCGTGATATCAAGCCGGACAACGTGCTGGTGAACAAAAAAGGCGTCATCAAGCTGGCTGATCTTGGACTGGCCAAGCCCATGAATGATGACTTGTCCATGACAGCATCGGGAGTGGGTGCAGGCACGCCGCAGTACATGGCTCCGGAGCAGATGCGATCGGCCAAGGATGTGGATGGCCGAGCCGATATTTATGCACTGGGTGGCATGCTCTATGTCATGCTGACGGGCAAAAAACCGCATGATGGTGAAACGCTTGTCAAATTGCTGGAGCAGAAAGAAAAGGGACGCATTGAACCGGCACGCAAGTTGAACCCGAACGTGCCGGACAGGCTCGATCTGATGATCGATAAGATGCTGACCAAGAGCCTGACGGCCCGTTATCAGACCTGTTCCGAAGTTATTCGCGATCTGGCAGGCTTGGGAATTGCCAACGATTATCTGAGCGTGATGCACCCCGATGGGCCGCCCGTTGGCCTGGCTTCGAAGTCCAATATTCCTCCGATGAAAAGCCAGAAGCCTGCCAGCACACCTACTGCAGAAGTACCGGTGACGCCGCGTGTTCTTCCACAGCGGCGCGAATCGGATGTCCCCACAGGGGATGTTTGGTATCTTGCTGCTGGAGTAACGCGCGATGGGAAAAAGAAAGTTCGCAAGCTGACCTATGCCCAGATGAAAGAACTGATCAAGAGCAAGCAACTGGATTCCACTATGGAAGCCAGCAAACAACCTGGTACGGGCTATCGTGCACTGGCTACTTTCAAGGAATTCGAACTGCTCTTCCGTTCACAGGTTGCACAAAAGAAGCTGGAGCGCAAACAGGAAAAGCTGCAGGACAAGTTTGCTGAGATAGCAGCTGAGGTGGAAAGCTACGAGCGAAAGAAATGGTGGAGCCGGTTTTTTAACAGCGTTGGCGGCTGGGTAGCCCTGGTAATAGGTCTTGCGGCACTAGGCGGGTTAATCTTCCTTATTGTTAAGTTCGCTCCTGTTATCATGGACTTCTTCGCCAAGAAAGTTGGAGCCACTTAACTTGGTAATTAAACACCAACAGCCGCGTGATGAGTCATCACGCGGCTTTCTTGTTGGTGAATTGAAATGCAGACTAAGCTACCTGTGCCTTTCGAGCTAAAACTCGTCGGCGCAGATGCATGCCTGCTAGCCCCAAGGCGCCCATACCAGCCATGATAAAACCGGCGGGTACGGGAACGCAGACTGCTACGTCATCAATAAAGAAAAAATGAGGATCATTGCCAAAATTGAAACGGAGTTCTTGCGGAGAACCATCTCCGATTACCGTGAACACAAAATGTTCCCAATTCGGACCATCATCTGGTCGATCCGTTTCGGAATAAAGTAAAACTCCATCAAAATACACTTCAAAAAAATTGGATTCGGGATTGTCATCCCAGCAATTTAAGTAAAACGAAAGCTCATACTGAATACCAGCTTGGGTATTGATCATCTGCCAAAGTGAACCTGGGCCATCAGGAAGTCCTGTGGTTGAACCTAATGCCGCACTATAGGTACCAGTGTGCGGAAAAAAATCTGAGACACTGTTAAAAGGTCCAGAGACGTTCCAACCGGTAAAATCTCCCGTTTCAAAACCACCATTAGCAACGAGGTTGATTTCTCCAGCAGTTGCCTTGCCCGTCGCAAACAGGCATAGCACTGTGGCAAGTGAAGCTAACATCAGACTTCGCATAGCAAGCTCCTAACGAAAGAAGAACAACAGGATGCATCAGGGCGATGAATGCGGTTGTAAGTTTTGATAGATACCACCCTGGCTAGTAGCCAGGGTAATATTGGGGTTAATTCAGCACGAGGCAACTGAGCCCTATTGGCTTGTCTATGCCAGCGTGCGTGTGATCTTCAGCATGGCCTGGTCAGCCAGGCTCACGGCCAAGGCAGCATCACTGACGGAAGGCTTGTTCTTCTGCACGAAGAAGTGAGCCAGCGCTTTCTGGTCAAGACCGCCTGTCTTGCGGGCAGCAGTCGCCAGCAGGGCATCAGTCATCGCTTTGGATTGAGCAGTCTTCTTGCTGAGGGTAGAAGAACTTGTCAACAAGGCTGATGATGACTTGCCGCTGGAAGAAGTCAGCAGGCTTGGCACCAGTTGGCCACCGCTGGTGGATGGGCTAGTGGAGATTGCCGAGACGCTGGTTACTCGACCCGCATTGGCGATATTCACACCCATGAAGTAAACACCAGTGCTTCCACCCTCAGCCCTGACACGAGCACGGTAGGTGCCCGCGAGCGTAGTTTTAAGGATTTTTACAATTTCATTACGACCGTCAGCCAGATTAGCTCCAGCAACCAAGTTTCCATTGGGATCATAAACTTCCAAATCTGGATTGAGAAGAACCTGAGGCTCGCCGGGGCCATCGCCAGGTGTACTGGTATCGACTCGCAGATACTTGTTGGCATCCACGTAGAAGGAATACCAGTCTTCCGCAGGAGGCAGCGTCAGGCTGGTACTCTTGCCAGTACCCACAAAGGTGTTGCCACCGGGTACATTAAAGCCCAGCAGAACCCGGTTGGGTCCCTGGGTTCCTGCAGCCTTGATGCCCACCGTGGCGCTGCCACCGTTGTTGCCTGCTGCAGAGCCGGAGACCAGATCCTGGTAGTTAAACCTGACCGTGCCGTCAGCTGCGTACAGAACAGCCTGGAAAGTCAGGGTGTCGCCAGTTGTTCCACCCGAGAAGAAGGAAACCTGGTTCCACTGAACGACGAGTCGCTGAGTTGAGCCGGATCCCAATACCTGGAAGAACACATTGGAATTGGCTCCACCGCTGACAATCAGATCATCCCAGAACGGAGCAATGCCTGCCAGTGAAGGCGAAGTCGTAAGATCAGCATTAGTGAAGGAGGAATCACCACCACCAAATGTCATCAGACCATTGCTGCTGACAAATACGGTGTTTTGTGTGGTGTTGTAGAAAGAGAAATTGAACCCGATGGAAATTGAAGCTGATGCATCATCCTGACCGCTCAGTGCCGAGATCACGGTACCAGTGGAACTGATATCTTCAAATCCAAAGGTCAGTACGTTGGGTGTATACACCGTACTGCCGCTGGCAAAGATAGCACCCAAAGCACCTTTATTACCTGCAATGGGTTGTGCTGTTGCCAGCGTATCGTTGGCTTCACCATCGAATGCAGTATTGTTGCCAACTACTACACTATAAGGCACATTGCTGGCACCACCTACTCGCACATAGTAAGTACCAGTAGTGGTGATCTGATAGTTGCTGATCATACTGGTGACATTGGTGAAACCACCTGCACCAGTTGCCAGCACTGCATCAGCAGCATCACGCAATTCCACAGTGACATTGCTGGCTGTCAGGGCGGTAGCAGCAATGTTGGCGAACTGACCAGCCGTGAAATTCACAGCATAGTAATCGCCCGTGGGATTGGGAGGACTGATCAGCGTGCTCTGACCAGTTCCTACAAATGCATTCGGGCCGTTGTTGAAGGCCAGAAGCAGTCGGTTTGGTCCCTGCGTGCCTGCTGCCTTGATGCCTACCGAGGCGCTGGCGCCGTTGTTACCGGCAGCTCCGCCAGATGCCAGGTCGAGGTAGTTAAACCTTATTCTGCCATCCACGTAGATCTGGGCCTGGA
This sequence comes from Planctomycetia bacterium, assembly GCA_016795155.1. NCBI lineage: Bacteria > Pseudomonadati > Planctomycetota > Planctomycetia > Planctomycetia bacterium. The sequence goes on from JAEUIE010000003.1 coordinate 75,367, forward strand.
AAGTTAGCGTATCGCCGGCAGTTCCACCCGAGAAGAAGCGGATGTTATTCCACTGCACCGTCAGGTGCTGATCGTTGCCAACGCCAGTTACCTGGAAAAATACATTGGAACCTGCCACGCCGCCCGCAGTATGCAGATCATCCCAGAATGGCATGATGGCAGCCTGCGTTGGTGCTGTGGTGAGATCAGTATTGGTGAATGAAGTATTGGCGGAACCAAATACCAGCGAACCATTGCTGCCAACAAACACGTTCGTATTGTTGGTGCCATAGAACGGGAAGCTGAATCCGATGGGGATGGATACGCTCGCGTCATCCACGCCGGTCAGCCCTGCAATGACAGTTCCAGTTCCACTGATGTTTTCAAAACCAAATGCCACTGCGGAAGCAGTGTAATTGGCATTGTCGGTAGTACCCAGTACAGCACCACGGGATGCGGTGGCAATGGTCGAGGTCAGATTAATGACGCTGCCGTTGATATCCTGTGCCGTGGCAACGGTATTGTTAAGCGCACCCACGACATTACCTTCGAGTTCAAAGGCAGCATTTAGGATCACTTCTACCGTGTAATTCCCAGTAGTTCCACCAACGCTGCTGACCTGGATGCGGTAGGTACCCCCTGCACTAATGGTCGTAGTCTGGAATCCAGTGATCTGACCAGGAGCAGGAGCTGAAGCAAACCCCATCGAGAAGTTAGCTGGATCAAACAGATCGACACGAGGTTGAAGTCCAGCACTGGTAGGTCTGACAATAATGGTCAGCTTCTGATTAGGATCAATATTGATCAGGAAGCTGTCGGTATCAGCAGCAAAGTTCACTGTTCCGCTGGCAATCGGATCATAAATGAGTGAGCCAAGCGGATTCTTGGGTGCCAATGGCGTTGGGTAGGGAACAACACCAATATCAACACCGTAGTTAGCAGAGAAATTGCTGCCAGGGTTATCGAACGAATCGGTAATGGCATTGGCAGCAATGCTAGCGGTCAACGTTCCTTCCTGGGTGATGCCACCGATGGTGAATCGCACCGTGGTATTGCCTGGAAGAACTACAGCACCTGTTACAACTGCACCTGGAATGCCGGCCAGGACCAGATCAGTGGTCTGTACTGATGCAGGATTGATCGGTTCGCTGAAAGTCACATCGTAGGTAAATGGTCCAGGGAGCGTGAAGATGCCGTTGGGGAACGGTGGATTGGTAGAAACCACGCTCATCAGGTTGGCATCGTACAGGAATGTGCCGTTGAATTCAAAGACGGGGTTGCCATCGGGGTCACGCAGAAATGCTCCTGCGTCAATGTGCATAGTCTGTACGCCTTGAGCAGTAACTGGCGAACTGTTGAAGGTAAAGATCAACTGCGTAGATGTATTCACTAATACACTGTCTGCAGGAATGCCATTCACTTCAAAGTCACTGGCATCTACCGTGCCGGCTTGCACAGGATCACTGGTGTTTACAGTAAACACTGTTGTCTGCGTGTTCTGAATACTTCCAACAGCGGGCACTGTTGTGGAAACTGCCAGACCTAGTGCAATCTTCTCGTAGTAAACATTGGGATCTTTGCGAGGTGCTCCACCGGGAAGGTCATTGCGATTATCTGACCAGATGACATGGAATGCACCTGGTGTAGCGACGGCAGTATCGTAATCACCCATGTAAACAGAATTGACTACTGCATCACGACCGAATTCCGGCAACGATGCGACATCACTGATGGCAAAACTCGGGGCAAAGTTTAAGGTGCCACCGGAGATGGTTGCAACACGGCCATAGTACTTGTACAAATTGTTAGCGGTGTCTTCCTGCCGACTGTAGTAGAAGATACCCAGTTTGCCACCGTCTGGTGTCACAGCCAGTGTTGGCTGCCATTGATCAGTAGTAGTGGCATCGTCATTGACTCTGGTAGGAGCGCTCCAGGTTGTGCCGCCATCAGTTGAAACAGTGACAAAAACGTCAGCCTTGTCGACACCAGCTGGATTGTTGGCAAAGGTTACATAGATGTGTCCACTGACTGGATTGACTACAGCGTGTGGGAATTCATTGCTGCGGAAACCGGAGAAGGTACCAGTACCTTGTCGTAGACCAGTCAACCCCAGATCGCCATTGGTTCCACCAACTAATCCGCTGGCCACTGTGATTGGAGAGCTGAAGGTGTTGCCAAAGTCTGTGGACCTCCTCATCTGGATAGTCGTGCCAGCATACCAATAGACCTGTATGGAGTGATCAGGAGCCACGGTAACAAATGCGCCTTGATTGCCAGTGACAATCAATGTTCCGCCGTTCGGTCCGAATGTAGCTCCACCATCAGTTGATTTGAAGAAGTAAATGCCAGGACCTGCTCCGAATCGACGTGAAACCATATAAACGTTGCCATTGCCTGCGCCAGCATAGTTGTCGACCGTGTGCCATTGCTTATCTTCCGAACTACCGCCTGGTGTTGCATTGGTCGGTGCCATCCAGGTAGCACCACCATCATCCGAACGGAACATCTGAATGGTGCCAGCACCACTGAAACCAAGTGTGGAGAAATAGATTCTACCTGTCGTATTGTCGCGAGCCAAGACAGGGTCGCCTGCATCACCTATTGCGCTGGTTGGAAGTGTTCCACCATCAGTAAATGTAGCACCGCCATCGGTGGATCGCGCCCATCCAGTGAACTTATTTGTTCCACCTGAGTTCGATCCAGAATCATTGAAACCAATTACAACATTGTTCCCCCAGGCGACCAGACTGGTTTCACTCTGGGTGAAGTTAGCTGTTCCAGTTGAACCTGTGTTATTATTACCGAGGGAATCGTACGGATCACCGTCAACCGTACCGCCATTGTCACCCCCATTATTTTTCAACTGACTCAGGTAGGTATCGTAGTCAAATGGGCCGTATAGATTTTGTGATCGTGCAGCGGCTGGTTGAATCTTGCGTAGAGTTGCAGGATCCTGAGCAATGTAATCTTCAACATGAGTAAAACCGGGTACTGTTTGAAGAGTATTGACAACTTGCGTTTGATTAAGACTGGGGTCAACTTTCACAAGATACGCGCCAGATAAATCCATCGCACTGTGGACTTCAACAGTGCTGTTGGAAACTCCACCCATCTGGAGCAGGCTTTGCCCTAGAATTCGTTGTTGCTCAACATTGCTGGCACCGGTCATGCCGCCGAAGTATGCCACCCACAGCCCATTGGCCATCAGGTTTCTATCCTCTAAGAGCTCCAGTAAAGGTCTGTACTTGCGTAAAGGTAGAGCGGATGAGTCTCGATCATGTCTGGCAAACCTTGCACGTAACATTGAAACACTCCTTCAGGTTCCCACTTTTAGAATGCATTGACGAAGAACATCGCCGTACTCGGGCTTGTAAGGCGTGCTCAATTTCTGCTTGACCTGTGGTCTTTCAGTGCCAGATAAAAGAAGGGCGATGAATCCGGCTTATGCTGAAATTCTCAGGTTGCGAGTCAATGTTGAATGAGAGTGCGGGCAACCCTCATTTAGGGCGGAGTGTAGTTCAAGAAAATTACGATTGCAACAAAAAACTGAAAATAATTTTCATTTTTGCGTTAACTTAGGATAAATATTCTGAAAATACGGCGTTTTTGAGAGAGATAATTATGTGAATTCTGGTTGTCTCAAAACAACTCAAAAAACTCCACAAACAAAAAAGGCCGTCTTCTGATGACCTTGGAAAATTCTTGAAACAGTTTAATTTGATCAGTGTGTGGCAGGTGCTTTTCCTGCTACATGCAATTGTGCTTTGGCTTTGGCTAGTGCACTTCCAGCAAGACCGCTGAGTTGAGATTCCAGTGCAGCAACCTTGATGTCACCAACAGCCACTGCTTTCGGCGTCAGAATACTGACAACATTGGATCGCACCTGAACGAATCCACCTTCGATGTAATAACGACTGGTTTTGCCGGAGTGCGTTGTACGGAGTTCACCAAAACCCAGGCGGCCTGTCATGGGGGCACGATCAGCCAGAATACCAAGTTCGCCATCGAACATGGGGACAGCAACAAACTCCACCGTCTCATCCAGCACTACACGTTCCGGAGTGACGATCATGCATTTCAGGCTTTTGGCGTTCGAATCCATAATCACCTCAGATTAGCCAGCGGCCAGTTTCTTCGCCTGTTCAACTGCCTCATCAATTCCGCCAACATACATGAAGGCGGCTTCGGGCAGAGTGTCGTGTTTGCCTTCGCAGATTTCCTGGAAGCTGCGGATGGTTTCAGCCAGCGGAGTGATCTTGCCTGGGCGGTTGGTGAACGCTTCAGCCACAATGAACGGCTGTGACAGGAATCGTTCGATACGGCGTGCTCGTGTCACCACCTTTTTGTCTTCTTCACTCAATTCATCAACACCCAGAATGGCGATGATGTCCTGCAGTTCGCGGTAACGCTGCAGGTAGCCTTGCACCATACGGGCAACGCGGTAGTGTTCATCACCCACCACCTGTGGATCAAGGATACGGCTGTTGGAGGCCAGTGGATCAATCGCAGGATAGATACCCTTTTCAGAGATCTTTCGTTCCAGATAGATGAACGCATCCAAGTGGGCAAACGTGTTGGCAGGAGCAGGATCGGTTGGATCATCAGCAGGCACATACACGGCTTGTACCGAAGTGATAGCACCTTTGCTGGTGGAGGTGATGCGTTCCTGCAGTTCACCCATTTCCGTGGCCAGCGTTGGCTGGTAACCCACGGCACTGGGCATACGTCCGAGCAAGGCGGATACTTCCGAACCTGCCTGCGAGAAACGGAAGACGTTATCTACGAAGAGCAGGGTATCTGCTCCGGTAACATCACGGAACCATTCGCACATGGTGAGTGCGGAGAGGGCGACTCGCAAACGGGCACCAGGCGGCTCGTTCATCTGGCCAAAGACCATCGCTGTCTGGCTTAACACCTGGCGGTCGGTCTTGCCAATCTTGGTTTCCTGCATTTCGAGCCAGAGATCGTTTCCTTCACGGGTACGTTCACCCACACCGGCGAACACCGAGTAGCCACCATGCTGGCTGGCAACACGGGCGATGAGTTCCTGCAAGATAACGGTCTTGCCCAGCCCAGCACCACCGAAGAGACCAGCTTTACCACCGCGAACCAGCGGGGTGAGAAGATCGATAACCTTGATGCCTGTTTCGAAGATTTCCGTCTTGGCGGAGAGATCGGCCAGCTTGGGTGGCTTCTGGTGAATGGGGCGGTTTTCCTTGGCATTGACTGGGCCACGGCCATCAATGGGCTGGCCAAGCAGATTAAACACGCGCCCCAGTGTTTCCTTACCTACAGGTACCGAAAGAGGAGCGCCGGTATCGACAGCATCGGTGCCTCGAACCAGACCATCGGTAGTGCCCAGGGCAACGCAGCGGACGCGGTTGCCACCGAGGTGCTGCTGTACTTCGCCCACCAGGTTGAACTTGATAGCCTTGGTGTCAATCTTCACATTGACGGCGTTGTAAATTTCAGGCAGGTGACCTTCGCCAAATTCGACATCGAAAGTGGAGCCGATAACCTGCACCACTTTGCCGGCGATTTGTTTTGCAGTTGCGACCATTTCGGGACCCTTCGTTCTTGCTTGACTTTTCAGTTCTGGTGAGTCCTGAGTGCTGAGTCCTGAGTGCTGAGAATGCAGGCAGGGTTCGCTCTTGGGACTATTGTGACTCGGCCTATTTCAATGCCTCTGAACCACCGATCAGTTCGGCAATTTCCTTGGTGATCTGTGCCTGGCGAGCACGGTTGTACTCCAGCGACAGGTCACGGATCATTTCTCCAGCGTTTTCCGTGGCGGCTTTCATGGCTACGCGACGGGCAATCTGTTCGCTGACCGCTGCATCGAGAAAACACTTGAACAGTCGTGCCTTGAAGGCAGCTGGTAACAATTCTGTCAGGATATCTGCTGCATCGGGCAGGTATTCGTATTCCAGTCGTGGCCCGCTGACTTTACCTTGAGCCGTCTCGGCATCGAGTGGCAGCAGTGTTTCAACAACGGGCGTCTGCCGGGCTGGATTGATGAATTTCATGTAGGCTACATCGATGCGATCTACCTCGCCTTTGATGTACATCTGCAGATACTTTTCAGCAATTTCATCTACCTGATCGAAACTTGGCTTGTCTTCAAACTGCGTGTAGGCAGCCTGGGTAGGAATGCCCTGAAATTTGAAGAAGGCGATGGCTCGCTTGCCGGAAAGCTCAACAGGATTGTTGCATCCAGCAGCCTTGATTTCCTTCATACGATTCTGGGCGATTCGGATGATCGAACCGTTGTATCCGCCGCACAAACCACGGTTGGCGCAGATAACCAGAAGAAGGTGATTCTTGATTTCCGAACGTTTCTCAAGAAGCGGATGGGATACTTCGCCGGCGCTGGCGGAAAGGTCTGCAGCCAGTTCGCCAATCTTGCGTGTATAGGCAGCAGCTTCGGTTGCCCGATCCATCGCTTTCTTGAAACGTGCCGTGGCAATCAGTTCCATCGTCCGCGTGATTTTGCGGATGTTTCGGATGGCCTTACGGCGATTGACCAGGAGTCGAAGATTTGCCATGTGTTATCGAGTTCCTCCGGCAGCAGTTGCCGCCGGCTCGTTTTAAGGGTTTTGATTAAACGTTGGTTGGTGTCTTGAATTGGGGGACGAACGTTTCGATCGCCCGGGTCAATTCCTTCTCCACTTCATCCGTCAGTTTCTTTTCCTTGATCACGAGGTTGCGGACTTCAGGAGTCTGTTCCTTGAAGAAGGTCAGGAACTGCTGTTCCCAGGCGTTGACGTACTTGCGATCCACCTTGTCGAGGTAGCCCTTGGCTCCAGCGAAGATGATCGCTACCTGATCGGCAACGTGCATGGGTTTGAACTGTCCCTGTTTCAGGATTTCCACCATGCGATAACCACGATCCAACTGCTGTTGAGTCGCTTTATCCAGTTCAGTACCGAGCTGTGCGAAAGCTTCCAATTCGCGGAAGGCAGCAAGATCGAGCTTCAGACTGCCTGCAATTTTCTTCATAGCAGCAGTCTGGGCATTGCCACCCACGCGGGAGACTGACACACCCACGTCAACCGCGGGACGTATGCCTGAGAAGAACAAGTTAGGCTGCAGATAGATCTGACCATCCGTGATGGAGATCACATTGGTCGGAATATAAGCCGAGACTTCGCCTTCGAGGGTTTCGATGATGGGCAGAGCGGTGAGTGATCCGCCTGTTCCAACCACCTTGGCCACTTTGGTGCCAGGAAATTTCTTGACGGTTTCTTCGGCTTCATGCTTATCGAGCGGGCCGACATAAACTTTGCAAGCTTCCTTGCCTTCCCGTTTCTTGTTGGGATCAGCAGCTGAATTGACACCCCAGTCTGCAGTGACTTTGGTAACGTCTGCAGTATCAGGAACGATGACCCACTTTTCAGCAAGCTTGGCGGAACGTTCCAGTAAGCGGCTGTGACAGTAGAACACGTCTCCAGGATAAGCTTCGCGGCCTGGAGGACGACGCATCAGCAGCGACAACTGGCGATACGCAGCAGCCTGCTTGCTTAAATCGTCATAAACACACAGTGTGTCGCGGCCTTTGTACATGAAGTACTCGGCCATGGCAGTGCCAGCGTAAGGGGCGATATATTGGAGAGGAGCAGAAGCAGCTGCGGAAGCTACAACAACAATGGTATAGTCCATCGCTCCGCTTTGGCGAAGTCGCTCAATGACAGTAGCAACCGTCGATTCCTTCTGACCCACAGCGACGTAGACGCAGATCACGTCTTCTTCACGCTGATTCAGAATGGTATCGATGGCGATGATGGTTTTACCCGTTTTGCGGTCACCGATGATGAGTTCACGCTGTCCGCGACCGACTGGGGTCATCGAATCGATGGCCTTGATACCAGTCTGGAGGGGCTGACGCACCGGTTGGCGTTCTGCCACGCCGGGAGCATTCGATTCAACCAGGCGGTATTCCGAAGCCAGGATCGGGCCTTTGCCATCGAGCGGGTTACCAAGTGGATCAACCACGCGGCCAATCATGGCATCGCCTACAGGCACGCTCAAGAGTTGACCTGTGCATTTGACTTCATCGCCTTCGCGGATGCCGAGGTAATCACCCAGGATGATGACACCAACGGAATTCTCTTCGAGATTGAAAGCCATGCCACGTACGCCAGCGCGGGTAAACTCGAGGAGTTCACCTGCCATGACGCTGGCCAGGCCGTAGACGCGGGCGATACCGTCGCCCACTTCGAGCACACGGCCTACTTCGCTGGCGGCCAACTGGCCCCGGTACTGGCTGATCTCGTTAGACAGTACAGAAACGATCTCGTCTGCCTTGAATTTCATGACTGCTTCTTTCCAGGAGCTGGTTCTTAAGCTGGTTGAGGCGGGCCTGAACGGTACCGTCGAATTGCCAATCGCGATAACGGACCAGGAACCCGCCAAGCAATTCCGGATCGACCTGTTCATCGAGCATCGGCTCGATATCGAACATGGCTTTCAATTGTTTCTTCAAGCTCGTGCGCTGGTTGTCTTCCAGAGGTACTGCCGACTTGACCACCACGCTCGCACGCTTGTTCTTTTCATCCACCAACTGCTGATAACCAGCAGCGATGGCGAACAGCAGATCGAGTCTGCCGTGATTGTTGATGACCTGCAGAAAATTGACCAGGGTTTCGCTACCTTTGCCACGAAAGTTCTTGTCGATAAACTCGGCTTTGACTTTCTTGTTGATGGTTCCTGAGGCAAAAAACTGAGCAAGAGACGGTTCCTTGCGGTATGCCAGCTCAACCAGTTCCCTGAGTTCTTCGTTCAGGGAATCGGCTTCACCCTTGGGAGCAGCATCAAAAAGCGCCTCAGCGTAAACGCGGGCAATACGTTCTGCGCTGACGTCGACTTTCTTGTGCAGCTTGGCATCCGCCAGTGGATTGCTCATGATCAGGCATTCCCCAGTTTGGCAGCTTTCATTTCCTGAAGCGTCTCATCGAAGAGCTTCTTGTGATCTTCCGGTCGCACTTCCCGTTTGATAGCCTTGCTGGAGAGCATGGCTGCCATCTGAGTTGATTGATTCCAGAGATCTAGCAATGCCTGGTCACGTGCGGTTTCGATTTCCCGTCGCATCCGGTCACGTTCTGTGCCGATTTCCTTCTTGGCTGCGCTGAGCATGTCTTCCTTAGCGCTCGTTGCGTCGCGGCGTGCTTCATCCATCATGGCGCGAATGTTGTCATTGGCCTTGGCCATTTCAGCAGCGAGTTCCTTCTGAATCCGTTCGGATTCGTTCTTGGCGTTCTCGGCAGCAGAGATGGCGTCAGCAATGTTCTGCTCGCGTTTCTTCAAACCATTCAACATGGCAGGCCATGCGGTCTTATTGAGTATGAACAGCAACAAACCGAATACAACAATGGTCCACAAGCCCAGATCCCAGCGAAGGGAAGCCATCTGTGTGACTGTCGGGATATGCTCCAGCTTTGCCTTTTGCACTTTCCCTGCAGCCATCAGCTTGTCGAAAGCCGCAACGTCTTCCTGCTTGGTAAAGTCGAAAACCTTGCTGGCCTCATGGCCATCTTCGTTGACGTACTCCACTTCATATTTGACGCCATGGCTGCCGCCATCTCTGGCCAGCGTATGACCAGGCAGGGCGCACAGCATCAGGAGAGCCAGACAGCTCATCCCCCAAGCCCAACCACGAGACATGGTAAATCTCCTCGAAGGATACAACCCGTACCAGGGCACAGGATGCTTAACCAATGAAGAGACCGAGCAGACAGAAGATCAAAGCGATAATGCCGGCACCTTCGAGCAACGCGGCAATGGTGATCATGTTCTGAGCCACCTTGTCGGAGACTTCAGGCTGACGCGCCATGCTTTCCAGGGCAGAGCCGCCAATGCGACCGAGACCCAGACCCAGGCCGAGAACGACCAGGCCGCAACCCAGGCCCACGCCAACTGCCTTGGGTACTTCGGCAAACAAGGCAGCGCCACTGGTGCCATCGGCTGCCGAAGCAGGCGCAGCGGTGAATGCCAAGGCAGCAAGAGCGATCCAGCAGAGATTCAGCACTTTCATGTTAAACACTTCTCCAGTTACGATGCCCGGCACAGGTGTCAGTCAGGAGCCAGCAGAGGCGGACCGGGCCGGGTGGGCCGCTTGCCAGGCAATGTCATTTATGTGTCAATCGCACGCACATCATCAGATTTATGGATCAATGATGTGGATGCAAAGCACTTCCCAGAAACAAACTGGTTAAAAACGTAAAGACATAGGCTTGCAGGAATCCGACAAAGATTTCCAGCAGACTTACGCCAATAACAATCAGAATGCTTCCTACAGTGATCGGTGCAAACAGGTACCAGCCCAGGAATTTGGACATGGCAATGAAGCCCAGAATACTGGACAACACCAGGTGACCTGCAAACATGTTTCCAAAAAGTCGAATAGCCAGTACCGCGCCTTTAATGAGTGCACTCAATACCTCAATCGCAGAGACCAGTACGGTTACCGGAATCGTTAAGCCAAATGGTAGATGACCCAGATGGGGCACATAACTGCGGCAATATCCTGCGAAACCAAGCTTGGCGATGGCACTGCCATGAATCAGCAGGAACGCGAACAGAGCCAGTACGCCAGTGACAGCGAGACTGCCGGTGGGCGAACCCAAACCAGGAATCATGCCTAACAAATTGCAGAACAGAACGAACAGGAAAATAGTCCAGAGAAATGACACATACTTATCAGCATCGTGTTCGCCAATCGTTGGCTTGGCGATTTTTTCACGTACGAAGGTAAGCAGTACTTCAAAGGTGTTCCACATGAACCCTTTGGGGGCGCCGCCATTTTTGGCTGATCTGGCAATAGGCAGATAAATGAGAAGAATCAGCAGGGCGGCAATCACTTCGAGCAGCATGTACTTGCTGAGCCAGGGTGGCAGATGAATTCCGAGAAATTCAAAATTCTCCAGCCAGCTAATGTGGTACCCATCCACCACATGGTGAAAGAGGTCGGCTGCAAAGAGTGGAGTCGCAAAACTCATACGTTTAATTCAGTTTTATGTGAATGAGACCTGATTTCCCGCACATGAAGCAGCAGGCCAGCCTGATAACAGGCTGCCAGGCTGAGCCAGAATGCTACTCCCCAATCTGGATAAGTCAGGCGAAACGCGAGAGCTGCCAGTACCAGGGTTAAGAGCATCCGCCACGCCATCAGGCGAAGCTGTTGCGATAACCAAGCAGTGCACATCTTAGAGACGCTGTGACCACTGGCAACTTTGAAAAATCGAGTTATCTGAAAAGTAATCAACACAATAAGGCCAGCCGCCAGACTGCTGAGGGCATCATTGACACTACCTAGGCAACCACTAAGAGTTACGCCGACTCCAATCGTGAAGAGCCAGACGAGAAAAGGAATCATTTTTTGGAAGAATTGGAATCAGCGGGTGGGTTCAGCAGAGACATCAAGTGAATAAATCCGAGAGTGGGGCCTAGCAATGCACCAATAATGGTGCACCAGGGCATGGTTCCCAGCCAGTAATCCAAGCCAACACCAACACCGACCGGGACAGCCATTTCCATCCCAATCTGGCTGAGTTGATAGTATCGAGTCAGTCTGCTGATCTCTTCCTTGCTAGGCTGGGTCATCTGTTTACAGTACGGTTTCCGTTGCACAAGTGGAGATGTGAGTCACATAAGCAAGCCTTACCATACTACTTGAATTCTTGGCACTCCTTGGCCTCTTGGCGGTTTATTTTTTTAACCGCCATGACGCCAAGAAGACGCCAAGAGATATTCGTCAATGTGTGTCAAATCGCTGTTTCAAGCGTGCCCTACCATAACTATGGAGCAGTAACCAGTTCTCGTTCTTCTCGCCTAACTGAGTGTGTTATGCGCGGTTGATCGAGATCGTCGGGAATGCCCACCTGGCTGATGACACGACGAAGTTTGCCGGTACGTGGATCCGGGCCGATGTGGTCAACGATTTCGATATCGACATGGATGATGTCAGTCAGTTCTTCGTATGCCAGCTCTCGATCTGCAACGGCTTCGACTTCTTCCATGTGGATATTCATATCGGGCCGGGGTTCCACTTTGAGAACAAAACGGTTGCGTTCGGGTTGATGCACCTGGAATTCTGCCACTGCAGGAGAGCCTGCTGCAATTTTCTTGAAGAAGAACATGGCAATTTCCTGGTAGCTGTTGCCTCGGCGATACCAGAGACGGTCGTTGCTGCGGCCTGCAATGTCTGCGACGAGTGGCAGTTGGCTGCCACAGGGGCAGGGAGTGCTGCTCATGGTGATGACATCATCCACTTCATAACGAATGAGTGGCTGAGTGAAGTTGAGCAGATTCGTCACCAGGACTTTATCGCCCGGTTTGCCTGGAGGTACGGGGCGGTATTGACGGTCTACCACTTCGAGAATTGCCAGATCAGGATTGAGATGTGCACCATGGCCTTCGGGGCAACCTAAGGTCAGACCCAGACACTCACCCATGGCATAGTGGTTGGCAATCGGCACGTTCCACGCACGGGTGATGTACTCACGTGCCATGTCGTTCATCGGCTCACTGATGCTGGTGACATGCTGCAGGCAGCCTGCTTGCCTGAGTTTGAGCTTACCCTGCAACTCGGCACGTGCCAGGTTTTCCAGCACATGGGCGTATGCCGTAATAATGTTGGGTTTGAATTCATTCAGCTGTGCCAGGTTTTCTTCGAACGGATCGTTGATGTTCAGTCGTTGGATGTTGGAGAGTTTCCGCAGCGCGTCCGGTACATTTTCAAAGGCTGCACCACTCGGAAAAAAGCTCTTTCGAAAAAGAACTACTGACATTCGCAGCTTGGATCCCGTCAGTTTCTTCCACAGGGTGGCCCAGCTTTTGGGCATTGAATGGCCTCTTGCGGCCTGCATCGCAAATGTCTTTTCGACGTCACTCATCGATTGAACCAGCAGAGCCGATTCACCCTGGCTGCCAGAGGTATGGCAGACGACATATTTCCCCAGATATTTTTTGCCAAGGTTACCGGGGTCCTGCATGAATTCATGCACTTCATCCCGTTTGATGTTCTTGTCGGTAACGATGGAATCGAAATGAGCGATGAATTCCCTCTTGGGCAATACGGGCAAGTCGCCGACGCAACATCGATCCAGGTTGAGATGTGCAAACTTCTCGCGATAGAACGGCGAATGTTCCGCGGCATGCTTAATCAATTTTCGAAAGCGGTGCTCCTGGACGGCATCCCGTTTGGCAGGAGAAGATAAACGAGCCAGCACATCCGATCGCCGGATGTGATAGATAAAGCGCAGGGTATCCAACATGAAAAAGCCCCAGGAGAAGGACTATTTTGAAAAGGCGAAGATAAAATCTACCATTCTACCTGGATTACTTAAACGTTATAGACTTCCTATTTATCCAGATTGACTTCGTAATAAACGGTATAAACGGACTAGTTTAACAGATTAAGGTGTTGAATGAATGACGTCTGAGTTGCAAGAGCCGATTTACCGAACTGATTTTTCGGCCCAGGCTCGCGATAACAGATCAATCCAGTTGCAATGAAAGATGCCTTCAATGGCTGATTCGGAGTACCCACGTCGTGTCAGAATTGGATGTAACTTCTGGAGATCGGCGATGGTATCCAGGTCGGATGGAGATTGCTCGGTACCGAAGCCACCATCAAGGTCTGATCCGATGCCACAATGTTTAGCTGAACCTGCAAGCTGGCAGATGTGATCAATGTGATTGGCGACATCTTCCAGCGTGGCAACCCTCCTGATATTGCCCGGCCCCTGGCCACAACCTGCATCGAGCATCCAGCAATCGCACACAACGCCGATGACGCCGTCACGCTTCACAATTTTCTGGATGTCGCTGTCACGCAGTTGCCTTTGTCGATCCACCAGCGCCCGGCAGTTGTGATGGCTTGCCAGCAGTGTTCCGCCAAACATGTCGAACACCTGATCCATAGCCTCATCGGCCAGATGGGTGACATCCAGGATCATGCCTTGTTGCTGCATAGCTTCGAGCAGCTTCGGTCCTGGTTCATTGAGCGGGCCGGGCGAACCGGTGCCATGGCTGTAGAGGCTGTTGCCGTAGTGTGACAGACTCACGATGCGCAAACCTGCATCCCACCAAGCGGGAACATCTTCTGGAGTCAGAATCGGATCGGCTCCTTCCATGCTGATAAGAAAGCCGAGTGGCGGAGCAGGTTGTTGAGTGTCTTTCAGATAACTTTGCCATTCGGTGACGTGTTGGTTGAGAGCCTGAGCATCTTTCAAAATGCGAATATGCCCATGCCGTTCGAGGGCGCGGTAATAGTTCAGTTGCCCCATCGCTGCTGCATAGGATGCTTCGGCAGAATCGTAACCAGACTTGGGAATGAAAGAGAGTTGCACGCCATCCTTGTCGTAACGGGCGAGCAAGGTGGCGGAGACGATGGCCAGTTGTCCTTTCCGCAGTGCAGGCAGGCTGACGGTGTTGCAGCCTCGGCCTGGACCTTGATATCCAGCTTGTCGTTCACGTTGACGGATTTCCTGCACCGGGAGTGTCAAGTTGCGGTTCCACTCCAATGCGTTCCATGCCAGGTCAAGGTGCATGTCTACCATCATCATGATTTGGCTTTCTCTCCACGTCGATGAAATGTCTGTGATGGATCAATCAAAAACCACATGGAGGCAGCGGCCAGGAACGCGCAGGCATAGACGACGAACAGTGGATTCCAGCCAAACGTTCCGAAAATCCATGCGCCGATGCGAGGCTGAATGGCATTCCCCATGTTGCCAAACATATTGATGAACCCTGCAGCGGTGCCTGCGTACAAACCGCCGATATCGACTATGCTGGCCCAAGTCGCCCCTTGTCCGAAATCGAATGCAGCCCCTGCTACACACATCAGAATGACAGCATCTTCCGGGTTGTCAACGTAAGGCACACAGAAGATGGCGATAGCTGCTGTCGTCAATCCACAAAGTGGAAAGATCGCCCGGCCAAGCCACTTGCGACCCGTGCGTCGAACCAGCCAATCGCTCAGCGTTCCACCCAGCAGGCAACTGATGCCGCCGTACAACAGGGGTTGTTTCCAAACACTCTCAGACAAATCAAAGGGGAATTGATGCACGTCTTTCAGATAGCGTGGCATCCAACTGACAAAGAATGACCAGCCAAAACTGCCAAACAGATAAAAGCCGATGATGGCGAGCAGGCTGCGATTGGCGAGCAGATCACGCCAGAGTTCTCGAAAGGGGACGTGGTGTGCAACATCTTTTTCCCGCCCAGTACGAATGAGTTGTAACTCTGCAGCATTCACCGATGATTTCTGTTCAGGAGTATCGCGGAACCAGAAGTAAAACCAGATGCACCAGATGAAGCCGATCAGCCCGGCGACACCGAAGCCGATCCGCCAACTGGATACGCCTTGCAGACCGGGAACGGCATCGAGCCAGGAGCGAACCGCAGCAGTATCAATCCAGCGGATGATGGCTGCAAACAGGAACGGACTGAACGCACCGCCCCAGCGTGCTGCCAGCCAGAGCCAGCCACCAGCCCGGCCACGCGCTTCTTTCGGCAGCCAGTTTGACTGCACCCGTGCCATGTTCGGAAATGCACCAGCTTCGCCAACACCAAACAGAAAGCGAATGACCAGAAGCGAAATGAAGCCAGTAGCAAAGCCGGTGAGTACGGTGAAAAGCGACCAGAAAAAAACAACGCGAGTGAGAGTCAGCCTGGCTCCAAAGCGGTCACCGAGCCAGCCTGCCGGTATTTCAAAGACTGAGTAAGCCAGCCAGAAAGCACCGAGAATATACCCCATCTGTTCATCAGTGACGAAAAGTTCGCGTTGAATCTCGCCTTGAACGCGGACGATGCAGACACGATCAAAATAAGTGAGAAATGACACAGCCAGCAGAAACGCCATCACCTGGTATCGGACATGCGTGGGAGATTGAGCGGGTGATCTCATCGCGCCTCCTTGCCCAGTCGATCCATACCCTTTGGCTCAACGGTCTGCTCGTTGACAAGTTTCCACGATGCTCCCATCTCGCGAAACGCCCGAAAGTCGATTGGCTGATACCGGATATTCAGATGCTCTGTTGGATAGGTGGTGTCTCCTGCGTGATGCGATTCAACCCCAGCAGCCACCATGCCGGTCGTGAGCAGTGTCCGTTCCACGGGGTATGGAGCTTTGCCTTGGCGAAAGAAAGCCTGAATGGCATGTGAGAGCGCTTTGAACAGGCAACGGTTGTTCCACGGGCCAACATAAAAACTGGTTGCCAGCGGCTTGGGATCATCAGCTTTCCGACAAGCGAAATGCCAGCGGGTTCCGTTTTGCCTGGTCCTGGCAACCATTGCTTTCAGGCCATCGCGATATTGAATATACAGTCCCCAATCGACAACGGTTTTCAACTTCTCGATGTCGATATTGCCTTCCGTCCGATCAGGCTCGGCATTCAGGGCAGCGATCAGAAGATCAGGTGACCATACACCCCGCTCAGCGGTTTGCCAGAGTACATCCTTGGCCATGTATTTGACGCTGGTTACACCTGTTTCGCCACCGGCTCGGTTTTCCACCATCGATTGCAACACTTCCAGACCGTGGAAATCGTATGAATCCAGTCCGCCACCATGCGTTGCCACTGCTTCCCTGAGTTCTGTTCCAGCAGGTAAATCCATAGGCGGTATTCGCTGTGCGAGTGGAACGGAACTGCCAGCCATGAAAGGAATCTTCAATTCCTGGGCGGTGTCATACATCTCCTTCGCCCAGTCCCAGCGGTAGGAAAGGTGTTTGTCGTTAAACACGGGTGCAACTTTGCCTGTCTGCCGAAAGACTTTGACTGTTTCATCAAAGAAACGTTTGCGGGGGTATTCACGCTGCCCTTTGGGGTTGAGTGGGTAGTTGCCGTGTTCGCCGATGCAGAGCACAGCGTCAACGGCAAGGGTGTTGCTGCCCATCGTGAGTGCTTCGTGAATCGTTGGACAAAGTTTAATGCCATAGTCTTTTGCGACTTGTCGAGCCATGTCACGCTTGTCAGGAAATTGGTCACAATACATGCTGACAACTTTGCAGTCTGAATGCGTCACCTGTCCGTTGAAGTAGTACGGCTCCAGAAAGTTTTCGAGAATGACATGAGCATGACTGCGATAGGTCATCTCGGTGATGATGGCTGCAACTTTGACTTGTCGTGGACCTTGAGCAAGGCCGCTCGAAAGATGGCATCCACCTGCCACCAGAGTTGCAGCAGTCTGCAGAAACTGTCGGCGATGGGGTTTGGAATGCGGATGGTGAAATTTCATGTGAACGCAACTGGCAGGGGATAAAGGCAGGATGTGCCTAGGTTACACGAAACGATTTGAGAAATGAATCAAATTCTGACAAGCATATCGCTGAGGTGCCACGGAAATGTCGTACTCGACTTTTCCGTGGAGGGTGGAGAGTAGCTGTACGTCGAACAGGGAGGTCATCAATCTTCCTAGCACGGCATACTAATAAATGATAAAGTTCCCATCGGCCAACTTCTTGCTGGTCCAGCCGCACGGGAAACGCCCCGATAGTATTAACTTAAATGCGGTTACAAAGAATGGACAATTGTATAAGTTTGAGAATTGCACATTCAGCAATGTATGCATGATGTACCATTGTATTTCTTCAGTCACATGTTGAGGAAAGTCCATTCCTGACTTTTCAATTACTTCCTCCCTTAGTTTTTCTGCCAATGGTAAGATTGTACGAGAGCATTTTAAAAAACTACCTTTGTAATCGGTAGTATTTACTTCCGGTTTGACTTTCTGCAATTCCTTCCACACATGCACTCTGACCTCATCTGTCAATTTCAGATAAGATCTCTTCTTAAAGTTTTTGAATGCATCTTCCCAAGAGTCAACAAGCTCAAAACACTCCTCTGTCTTGCGTAAAGGTTTTCCTGCTCTGGAAAACCAATTTGCATCGCGGAGTCGTTGCAAAGCATCCTTCGTCCTTTCAGCAAGAATCATTACTAAGCTCCTAATCCACGAGGGGGGAAGTCCTTCATTGCTGGAATACCATATGCCATTCTTTGCACTTGTTCCATTGTTTGGTGGTAGGTACGGCTAACTATGCTGGCTTGGCGAAACACTCTCGTCAACTTTCATCGCGTTTTTCTCCGTTATCAGAACAACGAAGTGTATTGCCTGATGATTCAGTCAGGAACTGTTCATGCAAACTTGTCTCGAAGGTTGGCCACTTACTTTGTGCGTGGCTCTAAAGCACTCCTGTTTCGCGACGCAAGCAGTGCCACCCACCGTTCGTATTTCACGGTTCCACTCCGAGCCAGAGTGGGTATTGCGGGTCGCCTTCTTCGAAGACGATCCAGACCGTGTCGCCGACGGAGGGCAGCGATCTTGGTCCGGGAACGCTCACTGCCCATGCAGTCTTGTCACCCGCAACGGTTGGCACTTTAACCTGAATCCGTGATTTCCCTGCAGGGTCCTGCGTACTCATGCAGATTCCAGCATAGACACCGATGTAATTCACGGTTGCTGCCGCGCGTTGTTCGAACCGCATCCAGACCGGGTAGTCGGCGTTTCCCCCTTCGAACATGACCCAGAGCCTATCTCCTACGGAGGGCATTACCACACTTCCCGTCGGCCAGACACAGGCTCTCGCCCACGAAGTCATTTCGCCCAACACTGCTGGCACCTTGACCTGTAACCGTGATCTGCCTGAGGAGTCTTTGTTGTTCTCGCAAATTCCAAGATAGCTGCCGTGGTATCGCGCCATGGATGACACTCACTTTCTTTTCTTCGCATTGCACACTGGAAGAAAGAGTATGGTGGGTCGAGCGATAAAGCATCGAAGCAATGGTGATCTCGTTGTATCAAGCTCGCCCCACCATACGATTGCAGCCGCTGGTGGGGCGAGCTTGGTTTTGCAAGCGACACATCGCTGGTTACTTAGCGCTCGACCCACCTTACTTTCACTTGGCCGGGCGAAGCACCCATTCTAACTTCTATCGCCCGCTTTTTCAGCATTATTCATTACGCAGGCCACTTACTTCGTGCGTGGCTCTTTCGTTAAAACTCACTTTCCTGCCTGAGTTCAGCGAGAGCATGTCGCAACTGTTCCCGTTGTTCGTTGTTCATGGGATGAAGTGGTTCCGCGAAATGTTCTTCGCACAAGCCCTGCAGTGCCAAGGCTGCTTTCAGCCCGACGAGCCAGCCGTTGGTGCGAGGCACCAAGCGCAGCACATGTTGATGGAACCAGTGCATCTTTTCCTGCAACTGGTTTTGTCGATTGATATCGTTGCTGCGAACCGCATGGTAAAGTTGCACCAGTAGCCTGGGATAGAGATTGGCTCCGCCGAGCACGCCGCCATGGCCGCCCCAGGTAAGGGCATCGACAAATAATTCTTCGGGCCCTACCATCACCGACCAGTCTTTGCGCTGCTCGCCCAGTTTCAAAAGCAGGCGAAGGTAAGAGCGATCTCCCGAGCTGTCTTTGATGCCCAGGATGCCTGGTTCCTGAATGGCTCGCTGCATCAGTTCCATGCCCAGGCTCACTTTCACATGGCTGGGCATGTTGTAAAGGTAAACAGGCAAGGGGAGTTGTTTCAGCAGGTTTTTCAGGTAGAGCCAGAGGTCTTCCTGATCGAGCGGAAAGTAATAGGGAGCGGTAACAACGAGTGCCGTGGCGCCTGCCTGTGCTGCCTTCTGAGCCAGCGTTACTGATTCCGTGATCGAAGTGTCACTGATATTCACCAGAACGGGAACGCGTCGATTGACGAAATGGCAGGAACGTTCGACCAGTTCCTGTTTGAGTGCATGACTGAGGCTTGGCCCTTCACCAGTGGTTCCCAACAGAAAGAATCCATGCACGCCTCCGTCAAGCTGATACTCAATCAACTTCTCGAGGTGAGCTGCGTCCAGCTTGCCCGGTTCCTGCAGCGGTGATATGAGTGGTGGAACGACGCCTGACAGCGGTGCCATGTGTGGGTTCCTAGCTTTTTTCACGCCAGAATGAAAACATGCGTTTCCACGGAGATGAAGGTGGATCCTGCTGTTCTTCAGTGGCGGATGTACTGACGGTTGATTCTGTTGGAAGTTCCGAGCCTGATTGGATTGCTTTAAGGCATGCAACGACATCATCCATGCTCTGGTATCTGTCAGCCTGTTCCTTGGCAACCATGCGCTGGTAGAGTTGTTCAATCGAAGCAGGCAGATCGGGAAGCGTGGTAAGCAGGCTGGGTGCAGGCTTTTTCTGATGTGCCAGCAACTGGTGCATGATCGTCTTTTCTGTGAACATCGCCTTGCCGGTCAGTGTGAAGTAGAGCGAACTGCCCAGGCTGTAAATATCTGAACGATGATCCGCATGGCGAATGCTTATGGCCTGCTCCGGCGACATGTAGGCTGCTGTGCCTCGCACGGTACCATCCAGGCTGCTCGCCATGTTGGAGATGCCTTTGAGAAACTTGACCAGCCCGAGGTCAAGGACTTTCACTTTGCCAGTTCGGCTGACCATAATGTTGCCTGGCTTCACATCTCGATGCACCATGCCGAGGCTATGGGCATGTGCTAGCCCCTTGGCAGCTTCCAGGTAGGTATGCAAAGCCTGCTCAACCGGGATTGGTCCTTCGCGTTCAACAATTTCCTGTACGTTCTTTCCGTCGATTAATTCCATGGACAGGAAGTAAGAACCGTGATGCTCACCAGCCTCGTAAGCCTTGATGATATTGGGATGATCAAGCTGGGCGGTGGCCTGGATTTCCCGGAGGAAGCGGGCATGGTTCTCGCTGCCATCGGCTTCGGGAACAAAGACTTTGAGAGCCGCCATTCTACCCATGATACGATGGCGCACCTTGTAGACCATGCCCATGCTGCCATGCCCGAGTTCATCGAGCACAACGTTTTGTCCGACCAGTAGAGCATCGCCACGACCGGCACTGAAATGTCCAGCCTGATAGGGTGTCAGCCAGCCTTGCTCTTCAAGTCGATTAGCGACTATCTCGACATTTTTTCGATGTTCAGCTGGCAGGGTGGAAAGCAATTCCTGCACCGCACCGGCATTTTGTCCGGTCAATGCAACAAGTAATTCGGGAGAGACGGATGCACTCATGGCAGAAATTGACCAGGTTCCATGATTTCCACTCCTCTAACATATTACAAAGTGGAACGAGTAACTTCTCTTCTTGCTCTTTCGCTTTTCCCCTGTTTAATGGGAGTATCACTTCCTGCTTGAGGATTCTCCCCGATGCGTATCCTCGTATCACTTGCACTGGCACTTATGTCTACTACGCTGGCTATCGCTGATGACAAACGCCCTATGACGATCGATGATCTATTCGCCTTCAAGCGAATCAGCGATCCGCAGATCAGCCCAGATGGAAAATGGGTTGCCTACGTTGTCACTACCGTTGATCTGCCTGGTAACAAGACCAGTTCAAACCTCTGGCTGGCAGCGGCTGATGCCAGTTCACCCTCCAGGCAATTGACCACAACGACCAAAAAGGATCGTCACCCACGCTGGAGTCCTGATGGCAAACGCATCCTGTTTGAATCGAGCCGTAGTGGTTCCAATCAACTCTGGATTATTGACCTGTCTGGTGGTGAAGCTCAGCAGATTACTACGATCAGCACCAGTGCCTCCAATGCCATTTGGTCGCCTGATGGTAAAAAAATCGCTTTTGTTTCTTCCGTGTTTCCTGAATTCAGCTCGTTGCCTTTTGCAGAGAGTGACAAAAAGAACCAGGAGAAACTGGATCAGATTGAAAAGAACCCCGTGAAGGCACGCGTTTTTAAGAAGCTCTTTTACCGTCACTGGGATGAATACGTTGAAGACAAGAGGCAGCATTTGTTTGTCTGCAATGCCGATGGCACTGATTGCAAAGATGTAACGCCAGGCGACCGCGATGCCAATCCAACTTCATCGACGTTCAGCGTGGGGGATGATTTTACCTTCAGCCCTGATGGCAGCCACCTGCTGTTCAGTGCGGTGCCAGCGAAAAATGAGGCCTGGAGCACCAATTACGATATCTGTAGGGTAAGCATCACGAACACCAGTACAGAATGGGAAACGCTGACACGCAACCCAGCTGCTGATGTCTATCCCCGGTTCAGCACAAATGGCAAGAAGTTAGCCTGGCGGGCACAAAAGCGGGCTGGATATGAGGCAGACAAGTGGGATATTCAGGTGGTGGACTGCAATCCGGATGGCAGCTTTGACCGTACTCCCAAAAACCTCACTGAAGGTAAAGATATTTCGGCAGGCGAATTCAACTGGACACCAGGTGAAGACATTGTTTTCGTTGCCGAAGAGAATGCTTCCAGTTCGTTCTACACCGTGAATCAACAAGGAAAGATCACCACGGGTTTGAAAATGGGGACTGGTGACAACTATGCATACCCCAAAGGAAGTGTTGGCCAGATTGGATCACTCAGCAGTGATACCAGCGGGCAGAACTGGGCTCATACTCTTGCACATCTTACCAGCCCGTCTGAAGTTCGCGGTGTCCGATTCATGAAAGGAACCGATGGCCCCACTGCGATTTTCTACTCCAGACTCAGCCTTTTCAATGAGGCACTGCTTTCCAAGCTGGATCGTCCACAGCCTGAATCGGTTCAGGTTGATGTGGAAGGCGGCAAGATGCAGATGTGGATATTGAAGCCGCCTGGGTTTGATCCCAGCAAGAAGTGGCCGGTGGCATATCTGGTGCATGGTGGTCCACAGGGTGCGTGGGAAGACAGTTGGTCCAATCGCTGGAACCCGATGTTATGGGCAGCACAAGGTTATGTCGTTGCACTGCCTAATCCGCGAGGCTCCACAGGTTTCGGGCAGAAATTTACCGATGAAATTTCAGGCGACTGGGGTGGCAGGTGTTTTCGTGATTTGATGGCTGGTGTCGATTTCGTCGAGAAGTTGCCCTACGTCGATAAGAATCGCATGGGCGCTGCAGGGGCCAGCTTCGGTGGCTACATGATGAACTGGTTTGCTGTCAGCACCGGAAGATTCAAGACGTTGATCACTCACTGCTCAGTCTGGAACTTCGAAAGCATGTGGGGAACCACGGAAGAACTCTGGTTTGATGAGTGGGAACATGGCGGTTTGCCTTGGGAGGTTCCAGGCAAGTACCGTGAATTTTCGCCTCACACCAAGGCTGCCAACATCGGCAAATTCAAAACGCCTATGCTGATTATTCACAACGATTATGATTTCCGTTGTCCTATCGGTCAGGGGCATGAACTCTTCAGCACACTGCAGCGTCAGGGAGTGCCTAGCCGGTTTGTCAACTTCCCCGATGAGGGGCACTGGGTGTTAAAACCTGCCAACAGCAAGTTCTGGCATGAAGAAGTATTCGGCTGGTTGAAACAGCATGTTCCACCAGGCGCGAAGTAACCCCCCTCACCCCCAACCCCTCTCCTTCCAGGGGAGAGGGGAGAAAGCATGGGAGTGGGGAGTAAGAATAATAGTTATTTCCCAGCACGTTTCAGATAGACTTCTTTCGCACGATCGTAGGCAGCCTGGATGACTTCGATCCTGCCTCCATGTAGTGGTGCGGAATAGTTGTCCAGTTCGGGGTTCTCGTAAGGCATGCCTTCATGTGCCGCTGCCAGGTAGCATCGCCTGGTGAGATGATCATCAGGCAGATTCTCGACAACCCAGCACCAGTGGTAATAAGCACTAGGCTTGTCTTCGAGAAAGTAGTACCCCACTCCAGCAAGGAAGTGCATTTCGCTCATCCGTTGCGATTGCGGGCAGGCCTTGATGGCATCCTCCAGAGATTTGCATAACTGGTCGTACTGTTTTCGGGCTTTCAGAATGTGTGCCTTCTCCGTGACCACGTCGGCATTGATCTGCAGTTGTGCAAAATTAGGCCTGGCAGCCAGCGATACACACAAGGCATCCAGTGCATCCCATTTCTTCTGATACTTCAGCATGCGAAGCAAACCACGCGATGCATCTGCGACAGCAGGAGTTGCCTTTTCTGCAGCAAGTATCCGTTCGTAGTATGGCCTGGCTTTGGCATACTGTCCGAGTTCTTCGTACAGTTTGCCTGCCTGCAACTGGGCTTGAGCATTGGCTGGCTGTTCCCTGGCTGATGCCAGAATCTTTTCTTCATCCGAAGTGAACCGGTTGAATTCAGGATTCTGCTCTAACAGGGCACACAGAAAATCGAAAACATTATCCTTGGATGAATAGACATCAGTCACACCCAACGGTTCTCCACGTGCCGAGAAGGCCGCGTAGAAGGCATATTTGTTTTTGACTTTGCCTTTGACAAATTCCTTGGCCAGCGGGTCTTTGCCCTGGTACTCTGGTTGAGGCGGTCCGGAATCGGTGTTGTAATAGAAGTTGATGAATCGGCGATTCAGAAGCTGAATCACGCGGGGCTCAGCGAAGCAACCTGCTCGCATGGGTTCAGCGCCCGGTCACCAGTAGCCCTTGGTGGCATTTTTGGCGCCGACATGATCAATGCCGAACGCAATGCCTTTGATCATGATCAAGCGTTGTTTCTGTTCTGCGAACTTGAGAGCCTGGTCAAACTCGCCGGGCAACACCCACTCAATGGCCAGTGTGTTTTGGCAGGTTTTCAAAGGTCCCTTTTCATCTGCGTCAAGCCGGCTTGCTGCAACAGTAGTCAGTGCAATGCAAGCCAGTAACAACATCGGTTTCATGTATTGCTCCTTCTTTGTGATTGCTGTGTGTGGAAAGGACTATTGTGGAGTAGCACTCAAGTTGGGTGCCACGGTTTCGTCGTACTCGACTTAACCGTGCTGGGTTACCATGGTGTGGAAGAAAGTTCGCATTATCAACAGCAAACTTGGCATTGTTACGCAGAGTACAGCGAAACAATGGCACCCATCACGGTTCAAGGCCAGGAAACACTTATCGAATGAGTGCCGGTGGCGGACCCCAGTAATCCATGTACTGTTTACGCTGGGATTTGGTCAAAATGCGATCCAGGCCGGCTCGCCACTTGTCATTCAGACTGGCGCCTTCTTCAATGTGTCCTTCGGTTTTCGCCTTCATCTTGGCGGTTGCGTCCTTCATCCATTTCTGCAGTTTGTCGAGATGTTCCTTCTGCTTGTCGCTCATTCCAAGCTGACTGAAAATGGCTTCATCTGTCTTCTTGGCTTTAGGATTGGGCTTGGTGACTTTGGGAGCTGGCCCGAGTTCTTCTTCAGTAGGAGTGGCGCCATAGAGCTTGAAGTATTGGGTGTATTGATCGCGTGTAAAAATCGCACGAAGGGATTTGCGCATCCACTGGTTCAGTTCCGTCCCCTTTTTGATCAGTTCCGGGGTAGGTGGTGTGTCCTGAAACTCCTTGGATTTTTCTTTCATCTCCTTCATCACAGCCTGGGCCAGTTCTTTCTGAAGTGGCGAAAGCAGAAGCTTGTCAAAGGCTTCTTCATCCGTTATCTGATCATCACGCGATAGAACAGTGGCTTTCTTGACCTGCATACTCGGCTTGGGAGTGGTTTGCGTGGAAGTCAGTTTCAAATGCCCTTTTTCATCCATCCATTTCCACGTAGTTTCGTAGGCTTTTTCATACTCAGTTTTGGTGCCTCGATAGAGCAAGGTATCGGGCGATCCATTTTCCGGGACATAAACACCATGGAAACCATGTTCTTTCAACTTGGCCATGAGGGCATCACGCTGCTCTGCTTTAACCTGAAACAAACCGATAAAGACTCGTTCATCGGCGATTAGAGGAGAGAAACATAATAGCCAGGCGAGTCCTGTGGTCAGGCTGAGTAGAAACCATCGACGTAGCATCTGCGCACTCCTTAAGAGGGTGTAAAGTGAAATGGGTTTGTTGGGTTAGCGCTTCATCGCGTAGTACGTGGGTTCGTGAGTAGCCCAGTAGGCACGGTACTGCTGATACTGTTCATCGGTGAAGATGCCTCGCAGTTCCTGGTTCCAGCAGGAGTTGAGCATTTGGCCACGTTCGACGAATCCTGTTTTCATCTGGTACATTTCCTCGCAGGCAGCTTTCATCATCGACTGTGCCCGCTGAAATGCTTCGAGTTGTTCGGTTGTCAGATTCAGCTGCGAGACGATTTCTTCTTCTGTGCCTGGGTTAACAGGTACTCTCATTCTCATTGGCGAAACTGCCCGACGTATTTTAGCATGAACAACTGCTTGTGCTTCTGTATTTTTGACAGGCCTTTCAGCAGAACTGATGAACACAGGTTTACTGTGGATATCAACAGATGGTGTAATCCAGTCATCAGAAGCGGCACCGGTGCCAAGAATACCTGCAAGGAGTGCGATCACTGCCAGTTTGCTGAGCGATGATTTCAAAGCATATTGCATCAGAAGTGCAACTTTGGTGGTGACCCCCGCTGTGATACCCGAAGCAACCTGACCTGCTGAAGAAGCTGTTTGACTGAGCGTTTCTAGAGGTATTGCATGGGCGAGAGCCTGTTGTGCCATGACAGTTGTCAAGATTGCAGTAGGCGCCTCGTACCCGCGCATTTTCAACCGACGTGCCAGTATGGCCCTTGCCCGCGACAATCCGCTGGCAACGGTGCCCGCGGGAATACCCATCAGCCTGGCGGTTTCCTGTCGCGTACGCTGCTGCAGATCACACAACACCACCATGCGACGATAACGTGCTGGCAGCTTTCTGATCTCTTCATCGAGCACGGACAGCCATTCGCTGTTCATCTCGTCCATAACAGCTTCGGAGCGGGCAACCTTCTCTTCTTTGCGACGTCGATGCGCTTTCATGGCTCGAGCTTTCAATGCCGTGTGATAGGCAACTCCGTGCAACCAATCGCCCACAATGGGACGGTGGCATAATTTTTCGGTTTTCTGTACCAGAACTAGGAAAGTTGCCTGGAATACATCATCCATATCCTGCGGGCAATGGAGGAGCCTGCGGCAGATTCCATAAACCATGCAACCATGTCGTTGCAAAAGTGTCGAAAAGGCGGATTGATCTCTTTCCTGTGAGAACCGGCGCAGGAGTTCGCCATCACCCAGTGTGTGCAGCCTGTGTTCCTGATGCTGATTCAGCAACATTCCGATCTTGCCTGACGTTGTCATGATTCCCATCCAGCACACTAGGTGCTTCTAAGTACATAGTTCCACGACGAGGCTGCTTTGGTTCCAGATGTTTGAAAAATAAAATAAAAATGTCGCAGACGAGAGTAGTGAAAATGGTCTGATTTCTTTCCAGTTGACTCGCACGGGGATTCTGTCACGATGTTTCATCAGGATTAAATTATTTCAAGGTAGTGAATCAGCTATGAGCGATATTAAACAGCAATACGAAACATTTCCCTACGATTCATATCCCTTCGCGCAGACCCATCCGGTGCATCTGGCAACGCGGGCACGACTGCATGGATTGACACCAGCGGATCCGCGCAAGTGCCGTTACCTCGAAATTGGCTGTTCGAATGCGCGAAATCTGATCGATATCGCCTGCGGTTTTCCCGAGAGTGAATTTGTGGGCATTGACCTGGCCGAAAACGCCATTGCTGAAGGTCAGAAAGTAGTAGACAGGCTTGGACTCAAGAATGTACAACTGATCGCTGGGGACTTAACGCATTATCCGCTGGATGACGCTCCTTTTGACTACATGGTTTCACACGGATTGTATTCGTGGATACCCACGCCGGTTCGGGAGTATCTCTGGCTGATGCACCAGAAACTGCTTGCCCCGCAGGGAATTATGTACCTGAGTTACAATGTGTACCCAGGCTGCTATCTTCGACGCATGTTGCGGGAGATGATGCTGTTCCATGTTCATCAATATGAATCGCCAAGGGAAAAAGTGGGTCAAGCAAATGCATTCTTGAGATTCCTGAACGACGCACTGGCGAGTCAGAAGGATGTTGGCCTTGATGCCCGCAAGGAAATTGACGAACTACTTCATCATCGTCGCGACAGTTCCATCTATCACGATGATTTGTCGCCGAACAATGAACCGATGTACTTTCATCAGGTAGTCGCCAAAGCGAATCAGTTCCAACTTCAGTTTTTATCAGAGGCAACATTTCTGGATTCCACCAGTATTTATTTCCCTGAGCCCATTCAGCAGCATTTACAGAATATTGAAACCACCAGTTATCTCATGAAGGAACAGTATCTCGATTTTCTCAAACTCCGGAGATTTCGGTCTAGCCTGTTCTGCCGTCATGGAAACAAGATTGATCACCATATTGCAATTGATCGACTGGTAACCATGTTCTTTTCTTCCAATGCCCAACATGAGGGCGAGTTAAAATGGGATAAAGAAACGGCACTCAGGATTGTTTCGCCCAACAGTGCAACTATCTCACTGAATCATCCTCTGAGCAAAGCAGCCATGTATTCGATGATGCAGACATTCCCGCGATACTGGTCGGTTGCGGAATTACGGACGCACGCTGAGGAGTTATTGAAGACTCAGGGTGTATTGGCAGAAGATGAACAGGAACTTCATCGAACGTTGAAAACCTGCTATGAAGTTGGGCTACTGGACGCTAAATGCATCAAGCCCAATGTTGCCAGCCAACTACCTTCTCGACCAAAGATATCAGCAAACATGCGAGATCAATTGTCGCGAGGTGAAACGGTTCTCACCAATCAACTGCATATACCGGTTGAATTTGATAAGTATATGATCGATTTTCTACTATTATGCGATGGTACACGAACCAGACGGGAATTGATTGATGCACCAATCACTTTACCCGATTTGGAGAATTTCTCCCATGAAGAAAAATTAGAACGCATGTTAAGTAAATTGATAACACTTGCTATCTTCGAGGCTGAATAGTTTCCCGGTCGCTGTCTATTTCTGCTGCTGTTCAAGATTCAGCAGCCATTCCTTGCGCCACATTCCACCGCCATAGCCGCCTAGTTGCCCATCCTTATTGATGACACGATGGCAGGGGATGATGATGGAAATGGGGTTAGCGCCATTCGCCAGGCCTACAGCACGGCTGGCAGTTGGCTGACCTATCCGAGTTGCAAGTTGTTCATAGCTCCAAGTAGAGCCAAATGGGATTTCCCGGAGAGCCTGCCAGACCTTTTCCTGAAAAGGAGTGCCGATGGCTTTCAGGGACACCGTGAATTCCTGTCTGTTGCCTGCAAAATAATCGCTGAGTTCTTCTTCGGCTTGTTCAAGCAGGCGATGAGGTGCAGCGCGAAGTGGCTTCTTCAACTGTTGCTGCAGGCGTAACAATTGCTCCATCAATCTTTCTGGCTGACCGAAATAAACGAATCGCAGCGATTGTTCCTGCACCCCCAGAAGCAGTGGTCCTACTGGGCTGGGCATACAGCTGATTTTAATTGTACCAGGCTGGTGATTATCGCTGCTGAGATTTTCGATCTCTTCCATAGTGCTGAGAAAGAGGTCAGAAATCGAAAGTTCAGTAGCAGCATAAGTGTCCGAAGCACTAAACAAACGGGGCTGAAGTACGGTGGACATGTTACGTCTCGCTCGTTGCTCATCTAGATGCGAGGTCATTGTCACAAATTGACTGTTGAAGTCCAAGGCTTTTCTCCTGAACTGTCAAGAATGACAGTCAATGATATTGCGAAAGGTAATGAAGGGTTGAAATATTCAGTTTACTCGTAAACTTCGGCCTGCCTTTCATTTTGAAATGACTGAATATTCATCTCAGAACGTGATTCCTTCTGGCAACTGAATCGTTTCTTGCTACACTTTCATGACAACGAGAAGCAGAGAATCAACAGCAGTGTGCTGTCCGAAGATTTCCTGTAAACAATGTGGTTGTTATACTCGTCGAGATGACATGACAGAGCGCACATGGGTCAACTGCGTTTTCAGATTCCTGCAACGTTAACACCTGAGATTCAGGCTGGCCTTTCCCAGGGTTACATCGCTGCTTTGCCTGATTTCATGCCTTGGCCAACACAGTGCCAGATTGAACAGGGTATGTACCAGGTGGAAAAGGAACCCGCTGAAAGTGGGTCGCTTTATGTACCCTGGCCCATCACTTTACCGAACCAATCCATTCCATGGCTCGGAGATCAGCAACATACTCTTGTCTGCGGAACAGCAACTCTTGGTGAACGTGCCCAGCCATACCATCTTTTGACCGAGCTGGCTCGAGGCAAGGTCAACCAGGTGCGTAACCAGGCAGCAGACTGGCAAAGTCTCGGTCTTTTGCTATCAGATGAAATGCTTCAATCGCTCAAGGCATCGAGCCTGGCTTTTGCTCATACCGTTTGTCAGCCTAATTCACAGGAAGATGCTGATCGTCTTGGTCTCCATGCCTTGACGACAGGTATCCAGACTGGTGAAGCGCTGATCGATACCTACCTGGAGCAAGTGCTGCAGACCCGCAAAGGCAACCAGGGCACCATTCCTTTTTACCTGAGTTGTGCACTGGATGCGCCTCTTTCCGGGCAGGCTGAAGAACTCTTCCTCTCTACTTTCAATTCAGTCCGCATTCCGTTTAACTGGAAGCTGATCGAACCGCGGGAATCATCTTACCAATGGGATCGGTACGATGCTCTCGTTTCCTGGGCGAGGCAGCACAGGTTGCAGATTGAAGGTGGTCCAGTGGTTGATCTGTCTCCATCGCGAATGCCTGGCTGGCTGGATCAGAACAAGGGGGATTCGCAAAGCCTGGCGAATCTCCTGCTTGATTATCTGGAAGCAACGCTGTTGCGATACAAAAGTGATATCGCTTTCTGGACCATTACCGCCAACGCTCACGATACCAGCCAGTTAGCCATTGATGATGAAGACCAGATATGGCTCAATGCACAGTTGCTATCTGCAGCTAAGCAGGTTCACCCTGATGGCCGTTTCTGTGTTTCACTCTCTCAGCCTTGGGCTGAACATCTGGCACGGGGCGACCGGATGTATTCGGCGTTCGTATTCTCTGATGCCTTGCTGAGAAGTCGCGTCGAGTTGACGGCACTCAACCTGGAATGTGTCATGGGCTGGAAAAAACGTGGCAGTTGGCTGCGTGATTTTATCGAAACCTCGCGTATGCTTGACCTGTATGCCCTGTTTGGCGTGCCGATCACCATCTATGCAGGTATACCATCGGGGCCTGCATCGCAGCAGACTTCAGATTTTGAATATGATGTAATGGATGATGGCAACCCCTGGTCGCCTGATTTCCAGGCTGCGTGGGCAACGCGGTTGCTGGCGCTTATGGTCTGCAAGCCCTACACGTTGAGCTATTCCTGGCTGCAATGGTCAGATACGTCCGATTCACTCTTTCCATTGAGTGGTATGATTGATGCCAATGGACAAGCTAAGCCAATACTGACAGCGTTACGGAAGTTTCGGAAAGAGCATTTGCGTACACCTTAGCTACTTTTCGAGTTGACCACGACGAACCTGTCCCTTCTGGTTGGCTTGAACATATTCATAGCTTCCCAATTCCAGAGCAGTCAGCCAGCCGGTGCCATACACCCAGGTATCAATGCAGATACTGTGTCCAACTGTAACGGGGATTCCACCCGGCTGATGTGTATGTCCGCAGATGACGATGTTGCCTGAACAGTGAGGCTGTGGATCATCCCATCGCTGCCAGCGCAGTTCGTTCCAATCCTGGTCTTCGAGTGGTTTCTCTGGATCAATGCCTCCGTGAATCATGATGTGGTTCTGTTCCAATACTGCATCTACCAGTCCGTCACGAAGAAATTGCCAGTGTTCAACCGGCACTGCCTGCGTCCAGCCAGGCTCAACACCATGTTTCCAGCCATACGATGCCAGAGTTTCCTTTCCACCGTATTGCTGCCAGGCTTTGGCGTAGCCCGGCAAGTCGCGGGAAATCAGCATCATCTCTTCATGATTGCCTTGCACGACATGAACCACACGAACCGCGCGCAATTCCAGAATACGATCAACGACACCGTGGCTGTCTGGTCCACGATCCACCAGGTCACCAAGAAAAATCAACTGGTCATCGGTTACCAGTTGCAGTGCATCAACCAGGGTATTCAGTGCTTTCAGGCAGCCATGTACATCGCCTATAACCCAGGTACGCATAAACCCGTTCTGTAGTTTACATGTTTAAAGATGGGCGAAACCAGCCTGATGCTGGGCGAGCAACTGTCGGCCAGCACGAATGTCTCGCACCTGGGGTGCGCGTGCATCGCCTCGAAATTCAAGCTCCCAACAACAGTGTAGTGCATAAATATCTTCGGGGGGCATCTTCGGGGAAGTTTCTCCCAGGAGCGAGAACGTGATGGAGCCTACCATGCCAACGCCTTGTTCGTATGGGTTGGCATGTAATTCCTCAGCCTCAGCGTCCACTGCATAACGATAAGCAAAAAGCCAGACCCGTCGGCGATCATTAGTTGGTGGCCAGTAGAGTTCACGCATATCAAATAAACGAATTTCATCAGGCGGATGGCCAAATTCCTCCGGGTGAGCCAGCCAGGCGACCAGTTCAGCCTGTGCAGCAAAGGCAGGATCAAGCACATCGTTCGGAATGGCTTCGGGCAAGTCCAGTTCACGTAGATATTGGCAAGCTTTCTTGCTGTATGCAGGATCTCGACACAGACGGGCGAGGATATTGACACCCGCAGCACTACCCAGCTTCGCTGAAGCCCAGGCACCTTCCATCTGCACATCCGTGCTGGCATGGTCTAGTGCCAACGCCAACAGCTCCTGCCGTGAAGCATCATGAAGGAAGGGCAGACTGGCCGCTGCACTTTGGGCATAGCTGTATCGCTGCGGGTCGGAATCTGTCAGATACTGCTTCAGAAGTTGTCGGCCGGAATCGGTATCAAAAGGATGAGCATCCAGCCTTTCAGCAAGACAGAAAGCATTGATCCAGTCGAGATATGCAACTGCTATAAATCCACCAGGTATTGGGTTACTTAATTCGTTCAGAATCAGTTCGCCGTATGGATGCTCCAGTTCCAATTGACGAAACACGATCGACCAGAATCTGCTGTCAGCATGCAGTCCATCGCGGGCGCCTTGGATAATCCTTTCACTGCCCTGCCTGTTCTGGTACAGGGCAAACAATTTGAGCAGATAGAGCAAATCCAGTTTGGTGGAACGCTCATCAAACAGACGGATGAGTTGCGGCAAGCCGTACAGTTGAAGCACATCAAACGCTTCGCGTGTTTCCACCTGCTGAAAGAGTGCAGCGAGCCAATCGAGAGCGGTGCGGGATGGAACAGGCAGTTCAGGCATTTCCGGTGGCAGTTCAATGAGCCGCGCTAATGCCAGGCAGATGGCATGGGCACTTGTTGCTGTACGAACTTTGTAATCACTGAGCTGGGCCAGTTCATGGATCAGGTCGCCATTGGGCGCTAGTCCACGAGCCAGTGCGGATTCCAGCTTGCCTGCTTCTGCCATCTTCTGGATAAACCTTGTGCCGGTAAATGAACTTTGCTTTGTTGTAGTTGTTCGATTTATAATTGGTTAGCCCAACTGATAATTAACTGTCGGGTAGTTCACTGGGAGATGAACCCATGATCCGCGGCATGCACGGCATGTTTTACACTTCAGAACCTGAAGCGCTGCGTGAATTTTTTCGAGACAAACTGGGCTTCACTGGTTTTGATGTTGGCGATGGCTGGCTGATCTTCAATATGACAGAAGCAGACCTGGGTTGTCATCCTGCTGAAGATAATACCGGCTGCCCTTCAGGTACACCCAGCATTTCCTTTTACTGTGACGATATTGAACAAACCGTCAATGAACTGAAGGGCAGAGGAGTTGAATTCATGGATGAAATTGCCAATCACGGATACGGGTTGGTGACTCACATGAAGGTGCCAGGCAACTTCAGCATCCAGCTTTATCAGCCGCTATATCAGAAGTAGTGACATGTTTCTGTCAACGTAACAGGCGTTGTATATCGATAGGCGTTGGTCGGTCTGACCCGGTCTGTTCACTCCACAGCCTGCTTTCGGCAGTCTTCTTCAGCGATTCCTGCAGATAATCTTCCAGGGCCTTGGGAACGTCCAGTGTGTCATTCATGAGGAGCTTTATTCCAGTCAGACTGGTCTTGAAAGTCTTTACGCCGGAATTCTTGTAGCGATATTTATCATTAGCCGGCTTCACCCAACTGCTGGCCTTGTTCCAGAAAGCAACGGATTCCTTATCATTGGCTCCGTACATCGCCATGGTAGCTACTTGCCGTTCACGCAAGAATGTGATCCATCGCTCCATGACAGCCAGGCTGATCGGCTCACTCAATCGGTTGGATGTGGAAATAGGGACGATGCAGACAATATCCTCACCTTCAAAGCGGGGGATGTTGCCTCCAGGGTTATTACCTTGATTGCCAAGGCCTTGATTCCCAAACCCCTGGTTTCCAAAACCGGTATTTCCGAAGTTGGGATTGTTGAATCCTCCGCCGGTGTTCAACATGGTGCGGTTGCGGCTGCGATAGTTGTCGGTATGTTCGTTGGCTGCCCAGGCCATAGCGATCAGCCCGGCTTGTTCCAAGCCAATGATACCTACGACATGTGAATTGCATTCCTTGGCATTGTTCTTGGTGTTGAGCCAGATTTTGAGTGCGGTCAGATCATACATCAACTCGAACAATTCGAGTGAGGTTGCATAATCTTTGGCTTCAATGACATCAAGAACCCTGGTTTTGGGTCGATGTGTATTCCAGAATTTAGATTCAACCGTTTTGCTTTTGCCGTAACCACGGAAATCGATGACTGCAACGGCATAGCCTTGTTGCTGCAGTTTGGCAGGCAACTTGTCAAAGTCGGCTCTGCTGGCATTAAAGTGTTTCGGCCCGACAGGATGGAGAAGGATCAGGCAAGGCGTGGTCTTTTCCTTGCCTTCTGGAGCAGGGTAGTAATCTCCTTCAATGCGTACGCCATCGAACGTGTACGTGACAATCGTTTCCGAAGTGCTGGCTGCTGGTTGAGTTTTGCGACTGGTCTCTGTTTTGGCAGGAGCGTTCTTTTCTGGTGCGGTGGCGGTCTTGCCTGGTGGCTGCGCAGTCTTATTGTTGGCAGGTGGTTGTGCAGCTTTTTTTGCAGGCGGTTGCTGGGAAATCAGTGAGCCAGCTGAAAAACATAACACAGCCATGAGTGTGCCGAGGCCGAGCGTGATCTTCATGCGATCACCTCCAAAAGGAATACCATTGCATCATAGTCGATAAGTTGCATTTCTAGCAAGCGACATCTGAAAACCCTGCGTTTCTCCAGTTTTTGTTGCATAGGTATGGGCTGAGCGTTATGATTGTCGAACGTCATGAAGTTGCCCAGCTATTTTTGAAATAAACTTGAATAATTGCCCTGCAGGAAGGTATGTCCATGCGTTCAATATTGGCAAGGTTAGCATTGATCATTACTGCATGTTTAACCGTATCTGCCTTGGCAGATGACAAAACTGCGTCCACCACCGAGGTTGCGAATAAACAATTTCAGGAGATGCTGGAATCCGAAAAAGGTAAAGTCCAAGCGGCGTTCGATCAATTGATTGCCTTGGCAGAGAAGGCGAAGAATGTAAATGCTGCAGATCGTGCCACGATCATCCTTGATTTGAAAGATGCAAAAAGTGCCTTCCAATCCAATGGCAAACTGACACCCATCATGGCAATGCAATCCTCCTATGGACAGTTCATAGTCAATGTCCGCAAGGCATTCTTTGGTAAAACGTTGCCGACATACGAAAAAGCAATCAAAGCACTTTCTGCAAATGATACGCAGCGAACGGCGTTGCAGAAAGAACTGAAAAACATGCTGGAAGAAATCAACAGTCTGGATGCACTTCAGGTTGGTAAAGTCTGGGAAGGTTACCGCAGTGATCTGAAACCACCTGCACAATTGAAATTTGATCCATTTGCCTGCAGGCGGTTTCGTATTCAGGTGGTGCAGCCTGCCGCTGCTACTGCTGAGTGTACTTTCATGGTAACCAAGCGCCAGGGTACCGCGATAGTGGGAGAGATATCACAAAATAAAGGGGCAGCTATCTGGGAGGTTGCTGGTACTTTTGACGGAATCAATCTTAAACTTAATACTCGCAAAATGATCAAGAACGTTGAACGCCATTTTCAATATCAGGGGCAGGTTATCGGTAATCTGGGATTTCTGAGAATGTGGGGATACAAGGCGGATAAAAACTACACCGAAGGGAATATTTTACTGGAAATCAAGGACTGATTGGTTTAGTTTTCCGTGACTTACTATACATCAGCTGTCTA
Organism: Planctomycetia bacterium; assembly: GCA_016795155.1. Lineage (NCBI taxonomy): Bacteria > Pseudomonadati > Planctomycetota > Planctomycetia > Planctomycetia bacterium. Next base: position 111,373 of record JAEUIE010000003.1, read on the forward strand.
TTTTGTCAGGTTGGTGACCAGACAGTTCGACCATATATTAAGAATCGTTGAAGACGCTCTCTCCCCGTTCACGAGGCAGTTGCAGTAATGGCTTTCTGGGATGCGGTTAGTAGCCTGGCCACACCTCAGATGTGCTTCTTCTGTATTGCCATCATCATTGCGTTTGGCTTTGAATTCATCAACGGTTTCCACGATACCGCTAATGCAGTTACCACGGTCATCTACACGCGGAGCATGAGGCCGACGGCTTCGGTCGTCTATTCGGGTTTCATGAACTTTTTTGGCGTGCTGTTCGGTGGCACTGCGGTTGCATTCAGCATTGTGAACCTTTTGCCGGTCGATCTGCTGGTGGATGCCAAGTCAGCAGCTGCGCTCGAAATGGTGCTTTCGATTCTGCTTGCGGGAGTAATCTGGAACCTTGGCACCTGGTATTTCGGGCTACCTGTTTCCAGTTCCCATACCCTCATTGGTTCCATCCTCGGTGTAGGCCTTGCCAACAGTCTCTGGCAGGGCAATGGCATCATGGGCATCAACTGGGTGAAGGCTGGCGAAGTCGGGTTGGCTTTGCTCTTTTCGCCTCTCATTGGTTTCATTGCAGCAGGGTTGTTACTCCTGCTTATGAAATGGTTGATCCCGAACCGGAAACTGTATGAACCCCCGGTGGGAGAAGACAAACCGCCTACCTGGATTCGGGCAGTTCTGGTAACTACCTGTGGTGGTGTCAGCTTTGCACATGGCTCTAACGATGGCCAGAAAGGAATGGGTTTGCTGTTGCTGGTGCTGATCGGGTTTCTGCCGATGTACCATGCTCTCAATACCCGCAATCCTGAAAAGGCTCGTGATGTTCATGATGCAGCGGTGCAGATACGCAAAATCATTGGCGGAAACGATCAACGGCACAGCAAGCTGATCCACGATCTGGACTTTCTTGACGAACGACTGGAGAAGCTGTCTTCACTCGATGAAGTTGAGAAAGAGGACCGTTGGGAAGTCAGGCAAGCCATTTTCCGTGTAACACAATACCTGCATAAAACGCCTGAACTGAAAGAACTCGAAAACCAATGGAAGAAACCGCGTCAGCAGTTGTTGAGCGCGATTGAATATGTGCCTCTCTGGGTGGTGATTGGCACGGCATTGGCGTTGGGCATCGGTACCACGGTTGGCTACAAGCGCATTGTCGTAACGGTGGCAGAGAAAATTGGAAAGTCTCACCTGACCTACGCTCAGGGTGCTGCTGCGGAGTTGGTGGCAGCGCTTACCATCTTGCTGGCAACCTACACAAAGGCTCCTGTCAGCACGACACAAGTCCTCAGCAGTGGAGTGGCGGGCACCATGGTTGCCAACGGATCAGGCATTCAACCCGGCACCACCCGCCGCATTCTTCTTGCCTGGCTCATGACTCTGCCTGCCACCATGATGCTGGGCGGCTGCTTTTTCGTGTTAGGGAGGTATTTCGTGAAGTAAGTTTTCATTTTATCGTGCATCCAATCATTCCTTTCCGCTTGCATTTGGCTGTTGATCGAGTAAACTTTCCTTTGGTACAGGAAATGTCGCTGGCGACCTCTAGCCTACCTTGTCGCTGGCTTTTCCGAACACCAACTTAGTTCCCACCCGCTACCCGCCTAGGTACGCTGTAATGAAGTGGATGATTCCCCTTGCTGCATTAGCAGTCTTCACTGCATGTGTTCTGCCTGCACCCCAAACGCAGGCGAATGAAAAAACTGCCAACACGCTCGCTGTTTTTCCGCAGCGTATCTCCCTGACCGGCAGTGATGATTCCAGGCAACTCGTCATCACAGATCAGCAGCCCAACCTCGCATTGGATGTCACCAATAAGGTCAAGTACACCATTGGAAATCAGACCTTGGCCAAGGTGTTGCCCGATGGCCGTGTAATTCCCCTGGCCAATGGCAAAACTGAACTCATCGTGGAACTTGCAGGCCAGCAGCAGAACATACCTGTTGAAATTCAACATGTTGGCGACAACCTGCCAATCAATTTTCCAAATCAGATCGTTCCCATCTTCACCAAACTTGGATGTAACGCTGGTGGATGCCACGGCAAGGCGAGCGGGCAGAACGGCTTCCGTCTGTCATTGCTCGGCTTCGAACCTGACCTCGATTTTCAAACTCTAGTGAAGGAAGGACGCGGTCGCCGACTGTTTCCCGCTGCGCCCGATGAAAGTCTGTTGCTGAAAAAAGGCGCTGGCTTGATGCCACACGGCGGCGGCAAGAAACTGGAGAAGGATAGCGATGAATATAAAATGCTTCGTCGCTGGATTGCTGCCGGCATGCCGTATGGTGAAGAGAAAGATCCGACGGTCACGAAAATCTCTGTTCATCCAGAACAACGAGTAGTCAATCGCCAGGGTAGGCAGCAAATTGCTGTCATGGCCCATTATTCCAATGGAGCGGTGGAAGATGTCACTCGAAGGGCTCAGTTTGAAAGCAACGAAACCGAAATCGCCACGATTGATGCCAATGGCCTGGTGAATGTTGGCAATGCCAGCGGTGAAGCTGGCATCATGATTCGATACCAGGGCTTGGTCACGGTGTTTCGTGCCACAGTTCCACTGGGAGTCAAGATTCCTGATTATCAATTCCCCATCAACAACTTCATCGACACTCATGTGCTCAGGAAGTTCAAGCAACTGGGGTTGGTGCCTTCTGATCTGGCAAGCGATGCAGTATTCATTCGCAGGGTCAGTATTGATGTCACAGGCACGCTACCAACGCCTGCTGAAGTAGAACGGTTCGTGAATGACAAAGACCCGCAGAAACGGACCAAGCTGGTCGATCAGTTGCTGGAACGCCCGGAATATGCCTACACTTTTGCCAACAAGTGGGCTGATATTCTGAAAGTTAAACGCAACGGCGTACCAACCCGTGCCCCAGGCACACATGCTTTCCATGCCTGGATTATGCAGGCGATGGCCAGCGATATGCCTTACGACCAGTTTGTTCGATCAGTTATTTCCGCAACGGGCGATGAAACGACGCATCCGCCGGTGGTCTGGTACAAGGAAGAGCGAGACCTGGCTAATCTGGTGGATGACACATCGCAGGTGTTTCTGGGTCAGCGACTGGCCTGTGCCAACTGTCACCACCATCCCTTTGAAAAGTGGAGCCAGGATGATTACTGGGGCATGGCTTCCTTCTATGGTCGGGTAGCCCGCAAGAACATTCCCATTCCCGGTGCTCCCAATAACCGAGGCGACCAACTACTTCGCCTGTGGGTGAAGCAGGATGGTGCTGCGACCAACAAACGTACTAATAAGCCTGCTGCCATCAAGGCTCTCGATGCACCGGTTGCCAAGGTGGAGACTGGTGATGATCCCCGCAATCACCTAGTTGACTGGATGATCGATCCGAAGAACCCGTTTGTAGCCAAGGCTATTGTCAACCGTTACTGGGCACATTTCTTCGGCAGAGGAATTGTTGATCCTCTTGATGATATGCGTGTGACCAATCCGCCTACCAATCCTGAATTGCTCGATGCACTGGCTGAAGATTTCAAAGCCAACGGCATGAGCCTCAAGCGACTGGTTCGTACCCTGGTAACCAGCCGGGCATATCAGTTGAGCGCCATTCCGAATGAGTTTAACAAATCTGACAAACAGAACTTTACCCGGTTTTATCCACGTCGCCTGGGTGCAGAAGTATTGCTCGATGCTCTCAGCCAGGTTACCGACAGCCCCAGTACTTTTGCCGGCATGCCAACTGATACGCACGGGCCGCGGCGGGCACTCATGCTGCCTGATGAAAACCACGGCAGCTACTTCCTGGAAGTGTTCGGCAAGCCGGCCCGTACTTCGTCTTGTGAATGTGAGCGTACCAACGATGCCAATCTGGCCCAGGCACTGCATCTCTTGAACAGCGATGAGGTTCAGCAAAAGCTGGCTCGCGCCGGTGCCCGTGCTGACAAACTCGCTTCGGACAAGGCACGTGACGATGCTGCCAAGGTGAAAGAACTGTTCCTCTGGTGTTACGGCAGGCAGCCTACCGAACAACAGTTGAAAACGTCACTGGATCATATCAAGAAGATCGATACCAACCGCAAGCAGGCCTATGAAAACCTGTTGTGGGCACTGGTGAATACCAAAGAGTTTCTGTTTGTGCAGTGATCGAATAATTGCGTTTAACACCAGAATCCCTCACCTCCAGCCCCTCTCCCTTCAAGGGAGAATCGGTGTTTATTTACGCACGAATCACGCCAGCTTCTTCCATCTGAATCCAGGCGGCGGCTAGTGATCCTTCAACGTCAATACCTCTGCAGCCTGCTTCGATGACGGTGACTTCAAATCCGAGACGTCTGGCATCCAGGGCTGAATAGGCCACGCAGAAATCGGTGGCCAGTCCAACCAAAAACAGTCTGGTCAGTCCTCGCTCACGCAGATACCCGGCGAGGCCGGTTGGTGTCTGCCTGTCGTTTTCGAAGAATGCCGAGTAGGAATCGATCTCGCGATGGTATCCCTTACGAATCACCAGTTCGCAATGGGCGACATCGAGCTTCGGATGAAATGCTGCACCATCAGTGCTTTCGACGCAATGGTCAGGCCAGAGAATCTGGTCGCCATAGGGCAGTGTCACACGTTGCAGAGGTTTTTTGCCCGGATGGGATGATGCAAAGGAGAGATGATCTTCGCAGTGCCAGTCCTGCGTCATGATAACGTGAGCAAATCGCCGTGACAGTTTGTTAATCACCGGTACCACTTCGTCGCCGCCTGGTACTGCCAGTGCACCTTGCGGGCAGAAATCATTCTGAACATCTACCACCAGCAGAACACGGTTCTCAGTAGGTACCGCTGGGCGGATGTCCTGCCCTTTCGCTTTGATCCTGGGAATGATGGAGGTCTGTGAGATTCCACTGGTTGCGGTGGTTGATGCTGCCACATCGTGACGCACTGATTCTTCTGTTACTCCGAGAGATCGCTGACAACTTTGCAGGGCATCAATGAGTTGCGAATAGTTCTGGTATCTGTCGTCTGCGCGTTTGGACATCAGCTTTTCAATCACTGCCTGTACATCGCGAGGTGTGTGGTCGGGCAGGGGATCAGGATTGCCCTCTTCTACTGCCTTGAGCAGCTTCAACATGGTATCCCCCTCGAAAGGAGGTTTTCCTACCAGCATCTGGTAAAGCGTGGCGCCGAGTGAAAACATATCGGCGCGATGATCGACCTGACTGGCATCGGCAAACTGCTCGGGTGACATGTACTGCGGCGTGCCCATGGCGGTGCCCGCTGCTGTCTGTGCTGTGGTGGACTGATGATCGACCAGCTTGGCCAGCCCCAGGTCTGCCAGCTTGATGTGTCCGCTGCGGGTGATGAGGATGTTCGCAGGCTTGATGTCGCGATGAATCATGCCGATCTGATCTAGCGCTTCTTTCAAGGCACGGGCCACTTCTTCAGTAATCTGAAGCGCCCGGCTCACTGGCACTGTGGATCGCTCCTTCAAATGATCTTCCAGCGATTGGCCATCCACGTATTCCATCACGATGTAACACTGGTTTTCTTCGGTACCACAGTCGAATACCCGTACCATACCGGTTGACTGGAGCTTGGCTGCCAGGCGGGCTTCACGGATGAATCGTTCTGAAACCAGCGGTTTTTGAGCCAGATGATGATGAAGAAATTTGACAGCAACATCCAGATCGAGTTCCCGATGTCGGCCTCGATAGACAACGCCCATGCCACCTTCGCCGAGCCGGCCAGTCAATTCACATCGCCCGATGTTTTTCAGTTTCAGGTACGGATCATCTGCCATGGGAAGCCTGTTATCATCTGGTGCATGCTATTCCATTAAGTTTACCAAGCAGAACTTGGTGTGACATCACAACGCAAAAACTGAAACAGGCAAAAAGAAACAACCGGTGATGTTTTCACCGGTTGGCTGCTATCAGATTTGGAGCCTAAGTATGCCTGAACTGGTAACTATGCGGTGAATTGGCACGGTTAGCGTGCGTACACGCAAACCGTGGCACCCGGCTCGTATGATTCTGCAGGTCAAGTCCTCTCTCGGAGAGAGAGGACTACAATCATTCACATTTAGTAGCGTATTTCCAAACCCAGCGACAGAGTGTTCAAATAGAAGGTGCTTGTTTTGTTCAACGGTTCTGGCAGATTGGGGCCGCCGGTCTGGCCGTTGAAGATGTTGGGGTTGATGCGGTTATCAATCTGATCTCCCGGGCGCACCACGTTGGTCATAGCCATGAAGTTGTATCCCATGGTAAACCGCCAGTGATCCCAAAAATAATAGCCTAAGGCAATTTCAATTTCGGGAACTACGCCGAAGCGTATATCCGTAGTACGGCCTACATTACTAGCCTGAGCATACAAACCACCTCGTTCTGTATTAATGATGAACTGTGGAGGTACTGCAGTTTGCGTGTAGCCATCAATCGTGATCGTTCCACGCATAGCGCCCAAGCCCAGTTTGCCTGTGATGTCCAGCGACCAGGTGCTGCCAAAATACCACTGAGACCGTAGGCCCAGGTTCAAGCCGTAGAAATTGTTGGCGGTGCCGAAGTCATCCCAGACATGAGATTGTGCACCATTGACCTGTTGCTGGCGATAATCGGTGAATACGGTTTCATCTAGTTCGATCCAGCGGAAACCCCAGGTCCAGTCAAGCCGTGATCCCACTCTGCGTCGGATGTTGTGAATATTATTGAACTCAGCACCCTGAATTCTGCTATGGGTGCCAAAGTCGACAATGCCAATCAACTGGTCAAGTGATCCATCCTCCAGTTCCTCATTGGCAATGGGAATGGCACTCTGCTGGCCGGTGAGTGCATCAATATAAGGCGAAGCTAGCAACACGCCACCCTGCGAAAAGCGATGGTAATAAGTACTGCGGTTGGAAAAGAAGAAATAACTGCCTTCAAATCCCCAGGATTGCGTTGGATCCAGCCAGAACCCACCCGTGACTCTTGGTCCTAGATGTGTCTGCAGATCGATGTCACCACCAAAAAGAACACGAGTACCTGGCTGGCCAATGATGCCTCGCGATGTCTGTGGTGAACTAGTAGTGATAAGTGCAGGAGTACTGGCTTTCTTGAACCAGCCCCACATCAGATCAGCACGGAACCAGTAGGGATCTTCCAGATCGCTGGTCATCAGGTCGCCGTCAGAGTTGACGTAACCATCGAACCAGGAAAATGTCAGCGGTTTGAAGAGTGCTTCACGAAAACCAGCCATGCGTTCACCAAAGCTGGGAGTGTATTCGCCTTCCATGACAACGGCGCCGTCAACAGCGCCCATGTCAGCAGTTGCAGGCGGCAAGCCTGGTTCCACCTGCTTGGCCGGGACCAGTCGGCCCGTATCGGGAACCGAAGGAACTATGCGTGATTCCTGGGCGAGGAGTGTTGCAAAAGGCAATATCGCCAAAAGCAGCGCCAAGACCATACGACGACGATTCATCACCCTTCCCCCACTATGGAACGGGAGCGCACTCAGCCGACCCCGCCTCTTCTGTTAAATCGGCTAAACTGTGCAGGAACTTGCCGGATTTTCGGAACGTTCCGATTCTTCCAAGGTAAACTGGTCAAACTGGGTGAAACACCCACTTTCTCATCGTTTGAATTCAAGAAAACTCTCTTGACCAGACTTACACTTTCTGGCATGGCGACATGGTTCGTCGAATGGGGATATTATCGACGGCACAGGGGCAACGGGGGAAGCATGTTGCCGGGGCATCACAGCGGAGAACGTCCGTCACGCACCCGACAGCCTCGCTGGCGCGAGGTCTGGCAGATACCCTTGTTTCTATTGGGCCTCTTTTGTTGCATATCTGCCTGGTGGTGGTCACCAGTTTTCTGGCCTGATCATCAGGCGGCACGTGCCCGCTACCAACAGGTTCTTGATGCGATTGATCAGCACAATCTGGAAGCTGCAAAGCAGTTGATCACAGAGTTGAAACAGGGCAGTTATCCATTTCAGGAGTATGAATTTGCTTATCTAGAAGGCAATCTCTTTCTGGCCGAAGCACAACAGCTTGCCCCCATTGCGTCTGCTTCACCTCTCTCACGTGATGCTTACCTCAAAGCACAAACAGCATTTGATAAAGTTCTGAAGGTACAATTGAAAGACCCACCAGCCAGACTGCATTATCAGATGACACTGGCACGACTGGGCACGCAACCGCTGGATATTTCGTTGCTGACTGCCTTGGAACAAACGCTTGAGAATAATCGTCAGGATCGAATGGCTGGTTATTTGTTGCTCACGCAACTGCGCCTGAAATTGCAGCCACCCGATGATCCAGGTGCGCTGCGAACACTCGATCTTTACATCAATATGACAGAAAAGGCTCAGCAATATCCACAGCGTTTGCTGAAGGCTGAGATTCTCGCACGGCTTGAACGATGGGCGGAGATTCCCAAATCGCTTGCCCCTATTCCCCCGGAAGCGACCGAATACTGGCAGGCTGTGCATTGGCAGGCGCTGGCTGTGTATCACCTTAAACAATGGGGCGAAGCAGCAAGGCTTTGGGGCATGCTCCCACCCCGTAATCTGACTCCACAGGCCTTGCTGGCGTATGGAGACTGTCAACAACAACTCAAGAACCTGCCTGAAGCGCAACGGTTATGGGAGCGTGTCTGGAGAGAATATCTGCCAACGCCGGAAGCTTTGGTGGCTCAGAGCAGACTTGCTGAATTGGCTCTGGAACAGCAGCGCTGGCATGACGCTGTTCGCAGCCTGGTCACCTTACTCTCAGCAAAAAAAGCATTGATTGCTTCCGACTCCCAATTTACCCCAGCGCGTCTCGAAGAACAGGTCACACAGTTGGCTGGCAAGCTGATTCAATTGCGCCGCTGGGACGATTTACGCATGCTGGGTGAGGCGGCTGCAGCCTGGTCATTCAAGGGGAAATCAGATGACTGGCTCAGCCAGGCCTGGCATGCCCTGGCACAATCACAACCTCAGGATGGCCCGTTGCCCATTCCCAGCGCCAAGGCTTATTCACTGGCTGCTGAGTTTGCCTGGAAGGCGGCTCAACAATCGCCCAAATCAGACAAGGCACGATTGCTCTGGCAATCCGGTCAGGATGCCTTGCAGGCAAAATCCTGGCAACTGGCCCAACGTGCCCTGGGTGAATTGCTCAGTCTGAACCCGGCGGAGCCTGCCAGGCCTTTGATTCTACTCGGCCTGGCTGATGCGCTGCAACAACAGAGGCAACTGGTGTTTGCTGCAGATCGATTACGGGAGGCATTGCAGTCGCCCGGCCATCACGAGGCAGCGATCAGGTTCAGGCTGGCACAGTTGCTATTTCTGGATGATCGACACAGTGAAGAAGCAGGCAAGCAACTGGAACTGGCTGCTGGTCTGGTATCACGTCCAGACAGTGGGCCGGAAGCCCGGACAGCGTGTCATCAATTTGCTACTTATCTTTATAATGCTGTGATTATTCTGCGTAATATTCCAGCACTCCGAGCCATTCAGGCCTGCGAACGTGCATTACAGGTGGCTGTGCCTCATTCTGAAGCGGCACAAACGCGGTATATGCTGGCGGAATTACTACTGGCCGAAGGACGACCCTCTGCCGATCTGCAAATGAACCTGCAGGAACCATTGTTGCGCAGACAAGCCGACCAACTCTGGCAGGCCTGTAAGAACTTCCAGATTGCTGCTGAAGAACTTGGCAAGAAGGAGGTTCAATTCACGTCCATGTCTCAGCGTGAAAACTTCATTCGTTATGCCCGATTTGGGGAGGCGGAATGCTGGATGAATCTGGGTGTTCTCAAACCCTTGGCGCCTGCTGAAGTGCCTGCTTCGGAAATCTGCTGGCAGAAGGCGGCCGAATTGTACGAAGCGTTAATTGGTCATTCAACTCATCGTGTTGAAACACTGCATGCCTATCTGCTCCTGAGTAAAAGTTATGGTAAGCGAGGGCAGTTCCGTGAAATGCGGGAGACTCTCGAAGATGCGAGAGAGCAACTGAAGAAGTTGAGTGATGAAGAACTGGCATTGCCTTCGCGATTCACACCACTGAAGCGAAGCGAGTGGGAATCACTGTTGATTGGAACCAGCCTGACCGACCGGGGGCAGCCATGAACCATATGGATGAGGTTCAGGTAGCTCATGAGACGGTAATTCCTGAAAGCTGGCACCTGGACGTGGAACCTGAGTTGGAAACAGTCTCTACGACTGGTGAGCAGATCGAAACTGCAACTAATGCGGAACGGGTCAGTTTGCGGCCTGAAGCTGAAGCTCCACCCTCACTGGAGAGTATTCTTGAAGCTGTTTTCTTTGCAGCACGTGAGCCTTTGAGTGTGGAATTTATTTGCTCGCTGATACGCCGGATTGATTCCCATGCGGTGCTTGCATCGATTCGCAATCTCAACCATCGCTACCAAAGCCAGAATCGGCCTTATGCAATTATCCGTGAAAAGGAAACGTATCGACTGACACTCCACCAACGGCATCGGCACATTCTTGAATGGCTTTATGGTGGTGTGAAGGAAGCTCGATTATCTCAACAGGCTATCGAAACACTTTCGATTATTGCGTATCGTCAGCCTCTCACTCATTTTGAAATTGAAGGCATACTTGGCCAACCGTGTCTGACACCACTCAGACAACTGATCCGCCGTGGCATGGTATCGGTGCAAGGGTATAACGATGAAAAAGAGTCACTCTACGTAACCACTCAGCGGTTTCTTGAATTCTTTCATCTTTCCAAAATTGATGATTTACCCCGGGCCGACGATCTGGAACGCTTGTAAACCCGGCATAATCTCACCGACCGGACGATATCCATTCAGTCTGAGTTCTTTATCGGTTTGATTGACCCTGAATGCAGTTCTTAATCGTAGTACTGTAGTTGAGCCCGTAAATGCATGCACTTCGTTTGGGTGTAATTTCATGCTTCGCTCTGTTAGCAGCCTTCCGCGATTGCCTGTCAGACCTAAAGATGGTCATAAGGGAACTTTTGGAAAAGTATTAATCGTTGCGGGCAGCGTGGGGATGAGCGGAGCAGCGGTCCTTGCGGGAATGGGTGCATTGCGAAGTGGCGCCGGACTGGTGCAGGTGGCTTGTCCACAGTCTGTTCAGCTGGTAGTTGCTGCAGGCAATCCATGCTATCTTACTGCGAGCTTACCTTGTGCAGAGGATGGTTCACTGGCGGAAGGTGCCGGGCAGAATTTATCAACGCTGGCAGCTTCGGCATCCGTGGTAGCTTTTGGCCCTGGGCTGGGTACCACTCCGGCCATAGCTATCGTGCTGCAAGCTCTGTTAGCCAGCTACGAAGGACCTATCATCATTGATGCTGATGGCCTGATTGCCATGACAGAACTGCGACTGCAGGGCAAACTGCCTGACAGGCACATACCCCTGATCTGCACACCGCATCCAGGGGAATTGGCCCGGATGATGGGAACCACAGCACAGGTTGTTCAGACTGATCGCAAGCAGCACGCCATTCGATACCTGGGTGATCACAAGTGCATCCTTGTTCTCAAAGGTAAAGGCACCATTGTAACTGATGGTCAGCGAGTCTACGTCAATACCACCGGCAACGCTGGCATGGCCAAGGGAGGCAGTGGAGATGTGCTTACCGGCATGATCGCATCACTCATAGCCCAGGGCATGAACACCTTCGATGCAGCCCAGGTTGGAGTTCATCTGCATGGCCTGGCCGGCGACCTGGCTGCTTCCACGCTGGGTGAACAAGCCATGCTGCCTACTGATTTAGTAGATGCACTCACCGTGGCATTCAAGAAATATGTGCCAACGATTTGAAAAAGCCTGGGAGTATTACTCGCAGGCTGATTGAATGAAAAGGATACTCTACTGCTTGATGCAATAAACGTAATCCACACTTCGCAAGAACACGGCGCCATCAGCTACAGCAGGTGATGCCCAAAACATTTCATCCAGGGCATTCTTGCTGACCACTTTGAAATCAGGTCCGGCTTGCAGTACATGTGTGGTGCCGCCATCATCGAGGCAGTAGATTTTTCCGCTGCCCGCCCAGGGCGATGCCCAGAAACTCTTGGCTCCGGGGATACGTTCACGGTAAACCTGCTTGCCCGTCTTGGCATCCAGGCATGTGACGACTCCACCATTACGGCCCAGCACATACAAGTGGCCTTCGTAAACCAGTGGCGATGCCATTTCCACACCGCCACGTGCTACCGACCAGATCACGCCACTGCTGGTGGTCTCGCCAGCTTTCGGGCTGATATCTCCACTGGCTCCAGCTTTGATGGCAAACAGGGTGCCTGCAGAGCCACTTCCTCCGATGCTGCCTCGACCCTGACCTGGTAGACGGCCTTCTTCTCCTTCTTTGTTTTCTTCCTTATTACCGCCTCCACCACCCCCACCTGGGCCGCCACGCATGCCACCCCCGCCTCCACCCATATTGGGTGATGAGCCGACGTACAACACATCATGAGTGCCCACTGGTGTTGCGCAGCATCGACTGCCACCGTTATTGAGCTCCCAAAGCAGTTTACCATCGTCTGGGTTGTACGAGCGGATTTTCTTGCCACCCAGCGTGATCAGTTCGGTTCGCTGGCTGTTCTTCCAGACCATGGGTGTGCCCCAATTGGTCTTCTCGTCGCGCTCCACGCGCCACAGTTCTTTACCCGTCTTGCGATCCAGTGCCACGAGGAAAGACTTCTGTTCATTATCAATCTGAAGGAAGAGCTTCTCGCCTTCCAGCACCGGTGAACTGGCTGTGCCCCAGCCAGCCATCATCGGAAATGAACCGAGGTCTTTTTGCCACAGAAGTTTCCCATCCAGATCGTAGCAGAACACACCCATCATGCCGAAGTAGACATAGAGTCGTTCACCATCGCAGACCGGCGTTTCGGTAGCAAACGTGTTGGAACCATGCGTGGGAATACGAGGCTTGGCTTCGAGCGCCTGCTGTTTCCAGATTTCCTTGCCGGTTTTCTTATCGAGGCAAATCACTTGCCATTGATACAGAGCATTGGGTGGCTGAGGATTTCGGCCATAGCCACCCGGTCCGCCTTGCCCACCGCCGCCACCACGTTGGAAGCCACCCTTGTTCGGTGGCCCATTGCCTTGCTTGCCAGCTTCGCCTTGTTTGGTTGGCGGTCCACCAGAACCACCACGTCCACCACCGGGTCTGCCTCCTCCACCACCGCCCATGCCGCCACCCGATGGCTTGCGCTGATTCTCGGTGATGGCTGTGGTGATAAATACCTTATCGCCCCACACTATGGGCGATGACCAGGCTACGCCGGTGACCTTGGCTTTCCAAAGGATGTTCTTATCCTTGCCCCACTCCATCGGCACACTGACGCCAGTGGCCAGGCCTGAACTGTTTGGTCCGCGGAACTGAGGCCAATCTTCGGCTTGGGCCAATGAAAACAAACCAGTGCCCACCAATCCCAGTACTCCGACTTTGGTTAAGCATTGCATGAAAGTTTCTCCTGATAAATCGCATGACGCTAATCACAGTACCCGATCAACCATGAAGAAGGCATGAGAGTACGGCATAATCAAGGGCTCCAATATCGAACCCCGTAGTGCTGCATTTGTTTTCCTTAAGGGTTGTGGCAATACCCACTATTGGAAAAAGCATTGACTGATTAACTTCTTGCATACGGTATTGAATTTGCTAAGTTCATTGGTATGGCTGAAAGGATCATCTCATTGCCGAGATTGACACGACAGAGCATTGCTTTGGTCTGTCTTTTGTTGATGATGTTCATGGTCATCGGCTTGCCTGTCCCACCTTCCAATGGAAAAGACCTTAGTACGCCTTTTATCTGTATGGAATCCCGTTGCGGATGCATGACTGCAGAGCAATGTTGGAAATATTGTTGTTGTCATACGAACGAAGAAAAACTGGCTTGGGCCAGGCAACACAACCAGCCCGTCCCCGACTTTGTTGCCCAGGCAGACGTTCAGCTATCTGGTAAATGTGAATCCTGTGAACAGGAATCCAGGCACGAGAATTGTTGCGAAACAAAGAATGAATCGTGCAACTCGTCCTGTTGTGAGCATCAAAATACTTCTCAAACCTCCAGGCCATCAAAAAGTTTGAAATGGATTGTCATGATTCATGCCCACCAATGTCAGGGGCATGATGGCTGGAGCCTGCTTGCAAACACCATTGTTGTGCTTAAATGCGAATGCGCACTCGATCTGCTGGCCTGCTTGAATTCTGAAAATGTCGTTATCGCCCCATGCGAACTATGTTCACATCGTACCGCACCTGAATCGCCGCCTCCCAAGCATCTCTAGATCGTAAAAGTTGAAACAAGCACACGGGGACCAGGCACCTGCCCGGACTTACGTGCACATTATCTTCATTCATGGTGCAAGCACAGCATCGTTTAGCGTTGCGTGAGTGGTTATTGCACATTTCGTGATCAACAAGAATCAACACCTACGAGGGATGTGATGGCTCGTCTTTTTTGCGCCACGATTCTCGGCGTATTCGTGATATCTACTTTATCAGCCCACGATGTGTGGCTGCAAACCAATACCGCCATCGTTCGTACCGGCGAAGGCATCCATATCGACCTCATGCTCGGCAATCATGGCAATGATCACCGGGATTTCAAGCTGGCTTCCAAGATTGGTGTGGATAAGGTTCAGCACCTTCAAGTTATCTCGCCCCATGGAAGAAAAACTGATCTGAAACCACTGCTGACCGACCTGGGTTACACGCCCAAGGAAGGGTTTCACTCGGCACGTTTTGTTGCTGCAGAGCCAGGACTCTACACCGCAGCCATGTTTACTGATGGCATCGTCAACCATGGGAAAGCGGTACGTTCGGTTCGTAGCTCCAAGGCTTTCTTTCTTGCCAGCGAGAAGCTGGACAAACTTGGCGACTCATCTGGGTTCGACAAGCCACTGGGCCATGCCATCGAGATGGTGCCCCTCACCAATCCCATCACGCCGATGGGACCGGGTACTCCAGTCAAACTGCAGTTGTTGCTTCACGGCAAACCACTTGCAGGTGTGAAGGTCAGCTTCATTCCTCGCGGGGTCACTCTCAAGGAAGGACTCGATCAGGATTACGAACGCGTTTCTGATGCTCAGGGGCGTGTCAGCTATGAACCCAAACTCGGAGGCTACTACCTGATTGTGGCACACCACAAGACGGACGAGAAGTCTGCGAATTATGAACTCACTCAATACACCGCAACCATGTCGCTTCTCGTTCCAGAGAAGTGCCCCTGTTGCGATGAATAATCAGGAGATGACAATGAATCGACGCGAAGCGATTGCTGCGCTAGGTGCAGCAGTCACGGCAACTGCCGTTGCAAAGGATGATCCACCAGCGAAGAAGCCCACCCAGGCCTTGATGCTGGCATATCCCCAATTCACGTTGCTTGATCTGGTCGGCCCTCATTCGATACTTTCGATGGTGGCTGGAATTCAGGTCAAGATCGTGGCCAAGACCAAAGACCCGATTACGACAGATACCGGCGTGACCTTACTTCCACAGCAGACGCTGAAAGACACCACCGAAGAGCCACTGCTGATTTTTGTTCCAGGTGGCACTGCAGGTACGCTGCGAGCCATGGAAGATAAAGAAATCACTGAGTTTCTGAAGAGCCGTGGTTCGAAGGCCACCTATGTCACCAGTGTCTGCACCGGTTCCCTGGTGCTTGGTGCTGCGGGGCTTTTGAAAGGCTACCAGGCTACCACGCACTGGGCAGCCATGGACTTTCTCAAGCCGCTGGGAGCTATCCCGACAGCCAAGCGTGTCGTTGAAGATCGCAACCGCATCACCGGTGCTGGCGTGACTGCAGGCCTCGACTTCGGCTTGCGGCTGGCCGCCAAACTCAAGGACGACCGATACGCACAGAACGTTCAGTTAGCGATCGAATACGATCCAGAACCACCTTATAAGTGTGGCTCACCAGCATCAGCGAGTGCGGATCAGGTGAAGTATGCCCGCACGCACTTTTCCTTTTTTCTTAAACAGGCTGACACCGTGGTTAAACGGGTTGCTCAGTAATCACATACCGGAGATCAACATGAAGCTTTCACCACGACGGGCATTTACGCTCATTGAACTATTAGTTGTTATTGCCATCATCGCCTTGCTGATGGCTCTGCTACTACCTGCTATTCAGAAGGTTCGCGAAGCAGCGAACAAGATGCTCTGCGCATCGAACCTGCGACAAATCGCCACGGCTGCCCATAACTATCACAATGATTTCAGCAAACTTCCGCCTGGTTATTACGGTGCAGTGAGGGCGAATGGTGGCACTACGTTGCCGGTCGATTTCACTCGCGGCCCGAACATTGGCATCCTGGCTATCCTCTTGCCTTACTTGGAACAGGACAATCTCTTCAAGCAGTTAGCTACTCCACAGATGACATTCCCTGTGCTGGGGCCACCATCCGGAACAGGCATTCAGCCGTTGAACATTCGACTGGACTCCGAATATGCACCCTGGTGGACTGCCTTGCTGAATGTTCAACCCAACACAGCGCAGGCACAGTTCAAGATGTTTCAATGTCCGAGCGATCAGACGACGGAAGACAGTAGCTTTTCCGATCAGATTGGTATCTACGTGGCAAACGGTGTCTTTCGACACACACATTTCTTTTCAGGACTGCAGGTAAAGTGGGGCCGAACCAACTATGTGGGGGTAGCAGGCTGTGCCGGGCCATACGAAAGCCCATCACCAACTGATCAGGTATTCGCACAGTTTGAAGGTACTTTGTTCAATCGCTCCCAAGTGACTCTGGGACAGTTGACAGTTCAAGATGGCACCAGCAACACGTTGCTCTTCGGCGAAGGGTTGGGTGGCTTGTCATCCAATGGGGCGCTGAAAAGTGCAGCATGGACATGGATGGGTGTTGGTGCCATGGGTACTGGATATGGCGTAGGCCGAGGGAATGCATTCTCCGTAGGAGGGCCAATGCCACCTGCATTTGGTGTAGTTTTGACCAACGGTAACGTCGGCTGCAACTGGTATCGCTTTGGCAGTCGCCATGCTTCGGGTGCTCAGTTTGCCTTCGGTGATGGCTCGGTGCGAACCATTCGTTATGGCAACACGACGGTGCCCGATATTTCCAACAATGCCAATAACACGTCCGACTGGGCACTTCTGCAGCAACTGTCTGGACGCCGCGATGGACTCATCAACGATACTTCTTCCATTCTGGAGTAATACATGACTGCTAGATTGGTACTGTTAATGAGTGTAATGTTCATGTCTGGTTGTTCTGCCAAACCTGATATGGAACCCGGAACCGTGAAAATTACTTCAACGGCAGACCTGGGTGTTGCAGCAGGTACTGGCAAGCGGCCTGCAAAATAGATTTATCATCCCGGTGGTTTGACTTACCCACCGGGATTTCAATCGCTACACGTCGAGTTCTTCCATGGATGCCATCTCTGCTGAGTTCATGATGAAATCATAACGCAGGGATGGATCTTTCCCCATTAAACTGTTAAACGTCTGGTCGGCTGCCAGGGTATCGTTGATTTCTACCTGCAACAGGGTTCTACTGCGCGGGTTCAGTGTAGTTTCACCTAGCACCGCTGAATTCATTTCACCCAGTCCCTTGAACCGGGTTATTACCGGCTTGGCGTTGCTTTTGAGCGATTTCAGAATTTCTTCCTTGTGTACATCATCTCGAGCCCACTGAGCTTCCTTACCTACCACAATACGATACAGCGGAGGCTGAGCCAGGAACACACGGCCATCACGGATAAGTTGTGGAAGGTAACGGAAGAAAAAAGTCAAAAGTAGCGTGCTGATGTGATGACCATCGTAATCCGCATCCATCAGGAGTATGATTTTGCCGTAACGCAGTCGGTTGATATCAAACTTGTCGCCGATGCCAGTGCCGAGAGCTGCGAGCAGATTGCTGATTTCCTGGTTGAGGATCACTTTGGAAACCGGCAAACCTTCTGAATTGAGAATCTTGCCTCGCAGTGGCAAGATCGCCTGCGTCTTGCGGTTGCGTCCACCAATGGCTGAACCGCCTGCAGATTCACCTTCAACAATGAACAGCTCTGTTTCATCGAGATTGGTGGAGGTGCAATCAGCCAGTTTACCTGGAAGATTGAGCCGCCGTTCCGAAACGGATTTGCGTTTAATGTCTTGAACTGCAGCCCGCGAGGCTTCACGGGCGCGGGCCGCCAGGATGATGCGACCCACAATGCGATCTGCGGAAGCCTTGTTGGCATTGAGCCAGGCTTCCAGTGCAGGGCGAACCACGCCATCCACATGCGAAGTCATTTCTTCGTTGTTTAACCGCTCTTTGGTTTGTCCCTGAAACTTCGGCTCACGTACAAACACGGAGAGCAGTCCGACCACACCTTCGCGAATATCTTCCGCAGTAATTGATAGGCCCTTGATTTTGACATCGTGCGTCTCGATGTAATTGCGGATGGCTTTGACCATTGCTGCCTTGAAACCGTTCTCGTGCGTTCCGCCGCTGGGGGTGCGGATGCCATTTACGTAACTGCGGATCGATTCTTCGGTGCTCTCCGTCCACTGCAAGGCACATTCGACCTTGGCTTCACGCTCGCCACCTGTGCGGGGCAAGTGAAAGATGATGTCAGTGACAGCAGGCTTCTGGCTCTCTTTCACCAGATTTCCCAGAAACTCCTGCAACCCACCCTGATGCGTGAGGTCAAGAGTCTCATTCTTCTCCTGGTTGATGAAGATAACCTTCATGCCGCTGTGTATGTACGCCATCCCATCGAGGTGTTCGCGGATGGTGTCAGCATCGAAGGTCGTGGAACGGAATATTTCCGGATCAGGTTCGAAATAGATGTTGGTGCCATGCCCGCGTGCCGGGCCAACCTTCTTGATCGCACCTTGGGCTTTGCCTCGGGCAAAGGATTGCGTCCATTCATATCCATCCCGTTTGATGGTTGCTACCAGCTTTTTTGAAAGTGCATTCACCACGGAGGACCCGACGCCATGCAAACCACCTGAATGGAAGTAACTGTCGCCGTCGCCAAACTTCGCACCACTGTGCAAGGTACTCAGGATCAGTTCCAACGCCGATTTCTTGTGTTTGGGATGGATATCAACCGGAATGCCCCGACCGTTATCCTGCACGGTGACTGCATCACATTTCTTGTGCAGTGTTACGGTCACCGAGTCGCCATGCCCGTTCAGGTATTCATCAACACTGTTATCAACAATTTCCCATACCAGGTGGTGCAAACCCTTAACATCCACCCCGCCAATGTACATGGAAGGCCTGCGACGTACCGGCTCCAAGCCTTCCAGTACTTGAATATCCTTGGCTGTGTAGGTCATAACTTCCTCATAACTCCATGAGGGGATAGAGTATCAAGGAAACACCGATAAACCAGAAGTTATTCATGGAGATGTTAACAATCGCAAAGGATGAGTTTTTGCTTTGATACTTTCAACTTTTTCATTCGTATCAAAATTTCCGAGTATTAATCAGATGAGATTTGTGAGACCTGTTATTGTGAAGATTCGTGGTGCCGATTATAAATAATAGAGGTATATTTGAAGTACCAGTCAGCTCAGGCTGGTGTCAGTGGAGATTCGTCGATGCCACCACCCGATGGTGTGCCCCAATCGAGCTTGCAGAATGAAGGGTTGCAGGCTGCCTTGAAGCATCGCTGGATTGCCAGTGAGCAGGCAGGCCGTGACTTGGGCGAAGAGTGTATTCGCCGCTGGGTGCATGAGCACTGGAATGGTTTCCTCCGTGCCCGCTGGATGGAACATCTGCAAGGCAAAACCTACTGGATGGAACTCAATCGCAGCGATTTCGGTTTGTTGCTCAATGAATTCCAGCAGGATGAGCAATTGCTTGACCGCATCCTTGAACGGATGAAGGAAGGCAAGGAAAACCTAGACGTTATCCGCTGGGCGATGGACTGGGGTATTCCTTCTGATCGCGTTATCCATATCCTCGAAAGACTTGATGTCAATAGTTGCAGATTGAGTTGTCAGTTTTATCAGCAGTAAGTTTCATTTCTTCCACCTCCATCCTTTGACTTTCTTCCCCCTTTTCATGTGGATAAGATTCCCTGATTCAATGCGTTAGTTGACCACGATGGCTCCTTTGCCTTTTGAAAAGTTATCCATGCAACTTTGTATTACAACTTTCCATTTAACATCTGCAACTGGTCAGCCTTGACACTGAAGGTATCATCCGCGTTGAGCGCCAGTTCGCTATGTGTGTGCAAAAGATTTTCTGATGTTAAGTGGTCACATATCTAATTTGACGGAAATCTGTTACAGTATGGCACGGTTTGAAACCTGTTTGTGTCCATTTTCAAGTGTTGCAGACTGCCATGCCATCATCCACCTTTTATCAGAAGCGTTTTACCATCCTGCTGTTAATGCTGATCTGTTTCGTCCTGTTGACACCCATGTTATTGCAGACCACAGATAGCCCACATTCCCTGACGGTACGACTTCTCTGGTTTGCATTCTCAGTCTCCTGGGCGGCCTCTGCTACCTATGCTGTCAGTGGTGACCGACGGATTACCATGGTAGCTGTTCTGCTGATGACGCTTTCCTTAATGCTGGAACTCCTCACCGCTGTCATACTTTCGGATATTTCAGAACTGGTGTTCCACCTACTGCGCATTTTGTTTCTGAGCTTCATTATCTATCTGCTATTCAGGCAGATTTTTTCCCATGAGGCAATCACGTTTGATACCATCAGCGCCTCCATTTGTATTTATCTACTGCTGGGTGCCCTGTGGGCACATATCTACACCATACTGGAACTGGCTACTCCGGGTTCGATTGCATTTTCAGCAGCATCGCACCCACCATCGATTAAGGAAAGTGAACTGGCCAGGTCGTACCACATGCTCTATTTCAGTTTCGTGACGTTGAGTACGGTTGGATATGGGGATGCCGTGCCTACGACTCCAACTGCACGCATGTTTGCATCTGCTGAAGCATTGATCGGACAGATTTATCTGCTGGTGATGGTGTCCAGACTGGTAGGTCTGCAGATTTCACAGAGTATCAATTCGAAATCGGTGAATAAGCCAAGCGTTTAGCAAGAAGAACCCACTCATCCCCAACCTCTCTCCCTCCAGGGGAGAAGGGAGAAAAACACTTTTCTTAGTGCTCTTATCGGGATTGGGCCTGGGATACTTCTGCTTTGTCGCCGATATCAATGAAGACATCCACCTGCTGACCAACATAGAGACGTGGAGAATCCTGGCTGGCAGGCTGTACGGCGTAAATCACCTGCAGCACCCGAGTATCAATCCGTTCGGTGGTGTTACCTGTGAGTGATCGTTTAGGTACGACAAAAGGCTCGATGCGGACAAAGCGAAGCTGATGAAACTGGTTGGCATCGCCTCGCGGGTTGGCTCGAGCGATGGCCCCAGACTTAAACCGTGGAATATCGTGTTCATCAATATCCACACGCACATGCAGTTGATCGACATTGCCAATTACGACATACGACTGACCCTGGCCTGGTACGTTGCTGACATACTCACCGGGGCGAACATTGACCTGCAACACTTCGCCGGAAACAGAAGCACGAACGATGGTGCGTTCGATTTCCGTTTTGACCATGTCGAGTTGTGCTTGAGCTTGAGCGATCGTTGCACGAGCCACAGCTTTGTCGGCTTCCCATGCTCCAGCGAGAAGCAATTTCAAATCAGCCTGGGCAGCGAGTTCCTGCTGCTGTGCCATCTCGTAGGCCTGCCGTCGGCGGATGTACTCTTCTTCCGTGATCGCGCCTGATCGTCCGGCGGTTTCGTAGAGTCCTTTGGAGCGTTTCCACAATAATTCCTGATCAGACAGGTTTGCCTGGGCTTCGCGTAACTTGGCCTGTTTGACTGGTATTTCTTCGGGCCGGGGCATGGACATCAGTTTATCCAGTTGCGCCTGAGCTGAAAGAAGTTCCGATTCACGGGCTTTCTTCTGGGCTTCCAGATGGCGATTATCGACAGTGAACAGAGGTTGACCTTGCTGTACCTTCTGTCCCACTTTTACCTGCAGTGCATAAACCACCCCGGGAACCGCAGCGCCAATATTGATGTTTTCGGTGGTTGGCTCTACCAAGCCTGCAGCAGCCACGGTACTGCCATAAGGCGAACGGGCGGGTGGCACCGATGGATCAAGCTTGGGTGGAGTCTTCTGCATCCCCAATACATGAGAGATTGCAAACACCAGCAGCCCTGTTGCGAAAAGTGGCATTCCGTATTTACTGAGCATGGCAATACTCCTGTCAACTTAATGACCAATCAAATGCACTTCATCCCGGTTGTAAATCCGTTTCACCGCTCCGTCTTCCATTTCCACAATGCGGTCGCCAAAGGAAAACACGCGGCTGTCATGTGTCACCACGATGACAGCTCGGTTTGACTGCACTGCAACCTGGCGAAGTAGCTGCATCACCGTCTGTCCGGAGCGGGCATCGAGCGCTGCAGTTGGTTCATCACACACCAGCAGTTTGGGATTGATGACTAGCGAGCGGGCGATGGCCACACGCTGCTGTTGTCCACCGGATAACTGTGAGGGCAATGATCGTACTTTGTCAGACAAGCCGACCAGATCGAGACATTCCTTGGCTCGTGAGATAGCCTTCTTTCGCTCCCAACCCGATATCAGCAGCGGTACAGCAGCATTTTCAGCAGCATTCAACGCGGGTAGAAGATTGTATTGTTGAAATACAAATCCGACGTTTTCGCCTCGAAACCGAGTCTTGCATGAGTTGCCTATGGTATTGAGATCATAGTTGAGAACTTCAATGGTTCCCGCTGTGGGATTGAGAAGGCCGGCAATGATGCTGATCAATGTTGTCTTGCCACACCCGCTTGGCCCGATGAGCAAAGTCATTTCGCCATAGTTGACGTTCAGATCGACGCCACTGAGAGCAGTAACCTTGCTATCACCACTGCCGTAATCCTTGGTTAATGCATTGCAGCAGACTGCAAAGCGATCGAGAGATAGCTTTGTGGAGGCTGCAACAGGGGTTTCAAGCAAAGCTGACATGCACCATTCCAGCTGGAATCAATGGTTATCGGGTTCTAATTGCATCAAAAAGAACCCCCTCACCACCAAGCCCTCTCCCTCCAGGGGAGAGGGGAGAAATACATTCCTGCATAAGAATCATGGGCAAGGAGTTGTTTCCTGTGCGAGTCCAGATCAGTAATGAACGCTCTCCAATCCAAGACTGATTTGAGAATGTTTTCAGGAAACAACCCCTTACCCGCGACCCTCCAGCACGAATTCTGGTTCATTTGAAAACCACCGCTGGTTCCAGCAGCAGCACTTTGCGCATTGCCAGGAAACTGGCACAGATGGCGATGACCGAAACCGCAATGGCAACAATCACTGCAATCTGCCACATCAGATAGAACCCAGCCAGGTGCACCTGGTTCTTGGTTCCTTCAAAAAATGCTGCACAAAGGCCCATGCCAATCGCATATCCAATGATGGAGACAATCACCACCTGAAAAAGGATCATGGCAATAATGCGGAGGTTGCCTAATCCCATGGCTTTCAGAGAGCCAAATTGTTTCAGGTTCTCGATGACAAACAGGTAAAATGTCTGGCCGGCGATGGCTGCACCCACAAAGAAGCCGAGGAAAATCGTGATACCAAAGTTGATGGGAATGCCAGTTGATCGCAAGTAATACCCTATGGTTTTCCAGTACATGGAATCATCATCATTGGCGGATAAGCCAGTCTGGTCTTGGATGCGCTGACAAACCTCACTGCTGCTGACGCCATCTTCAGCGTGTGCAAGAATGGCGGAAAGCTGGTTGCGTTCTGGCGGTGCATATACTCTCGATTGGCTGTATCGCGTAAACAACACTGGCAATGTCTGAAAAGTGGGCAGACAATCGCATACGCCCACCAGCACTGCCCGTCGATCATTGATCTCGACAATCTTGCCTAACTGATACTGCCCCTTATCCTCAGGCCACAGGAAGGTGTAGCCAGCTTTGTCAACAATGAAGGCATCGGGTTTGCGCAAGTCTGCCAGGCTTCCTGCATACATGGTGGTTGGTGCACCAATCAATGTTGCATCATCGATACCGATCATGAGCACATTGCGGAACGACCCGTCACGGAAACGAATCTGAATCTGATTCTTCATATAGGGAACTGCCCAAGCCACGCCGGGCACGCCGCGCACGCGGTACAGGTAGGTATCAGGCATGGGCTTGAGTTCTTCGACGTAAATCACATTGGGTTGGGTCACCCAGATTTCTGCTTCCCGTACATCAACGATTCGCCCCGCGGTTCGCCGCATGATCCCGCAGAAGATGGACATCTGGTGTGCCATCAGCAAGCAGGCGAAGGCAATGCCGAAGATCAGGCCGAAGTATTTGGCCCGGTCGCCTGTCAGCATTTTCCAGGCTACCCAGTTCATAATCTTCGCTCCCTGGCAATGGCACGGCTGCGTGTATGAATGACTTTCTTGCCCGGATTGGACAACAAAGGAGGTGTCAGGCCTAGTGCGGCACCTGTGAAGTTGCAAATATGCTGAGCAATCACCTGCGGAGTGAGTGCACTGAATCGTTCTTTGCCCATGAGTTGTTCGCCAATAGGTCGGTTTTGCCGATAATAAAGACATTGCCCGACAATGCTGAAGCCGATGCAATAGAGTTGATCATCCACCACCGGTTTGTTCGACAGTTCTGCGAGTATGGATTTCAAAGTATCAGCGAGTGGTTGAACGTAGTCGCGAATCCACTCCAGGCATGCTGAGCTTGGTTGGGCCATTTCCCGCATGATGATCTGCGTTTGCCAGGGCTTGTTCTCTGGATCAGTCAGGCGATTGACGAAAGTAGTGATGAAATCCTGCAGCCTGTTCCATGCCGGTGTTTTTTCGGGCCATTGGGGCATGGGGTACTTAGTTGCTGATTTCTCACAGGCATATTTGACCGTTTCGGCATAAAGTCGCTCTTTATCGCCGAAGTAGTAATTGACGGAAGCGATATTAAGCCCGGCAGCCTGGCAGATATCCCTGACAGCAGCGCCAGCGAACCCCAGTTGAGCAAAGGCAGCACCTGCAGCATCCAGCAAGCGATATTTCGGTGAATCATCCATTAACTGTATTCCGTTCCGGTATTCAAACGATTGTTTAATACAACTATATCAAACAAACGTTTGAATAACAAGTGATTCTGTCATGCGGGTAGGTTTATTTCACCATTCTTCACATGAAATTCATGACGTTAACAGAAGGTACAGAGTGCTGCATTGGTGTGTCGTCATCTCGAAACGGTTCCATGTGGAGTTGATGGTTGAGATCAGGAGGCGGAGTCCAGATGCTATGGCAATCATGTTAATATTGGTAATTTGCATGCTCTGGTGATTATGTCGATGGCTCAGAAATCCTGCCCACAGTTGTAACATTGAAAAAGCGAAAAATCCTTCATTCGTTTTATTTGACACATCAATTGCAGAACCTATTGTTGCTCAACTCGGAACCATGTTGCCCACACTTCTTCATGGTGCGAGTTGATCGCAACCTGTTGATGTCGACCTCCTCCGCCAGGTCCTTCTACAACCTTTGCGTTCTGCTGATTTTTCAGCAGCCGCTGAGGGTGCGCCCAGGAAAGACGAATCCATGTTTGCACCTCATTATCAATCGTTGCATACATGCGATTCACAACCGGAGTTCACTGAATGTCGCGTAAGAAACAACAACAATCACTTTCATGGAAACCTGTGATTGAGGTGCTCGAAGATCGCTATGTGATGGATGCCTGGGGATTAGCGCTCGATTTTGGAACACCGACCTCACCGGTTGATCAACTTTTCGACCAGTACGGAACAGATGTCTTTACTGCTGATAAAGGCAAGGGCTGGGCCAGCGCAAACGGATTGCAGGCTTACGACACAGGAGTTGGCACGGATCTTACCCGCGATGGTGTTCGGGCTAAACGCAACACATTTGTCATGAAGGTACCCAATGGTACTTACAAGGTAACTGCTACTCTGGGCGACGGCATTACTGTATCTGATCGTATCAGCATTTATGTGAATGGCACCAAGGTCGTCAATTCGTTCACTAACACCAAAGAACAGATTACCAAAATCAGTTTTTCCGCCAAAATCACCAAGGGCGAGTTACGACTTACCTTTGCTGATGAAGGTGGCAAAAACCAGTATTTCTCGCTGGCCGATCTGGAAGTTCAGCAAGTTGTCAAACCAAACGTAAAACCGTTGGTTGCAAGTATTGAAGCTCCGTCCGTACTCGATGAAGGAACTCAAGCAGTTTTCAATGCCAAGGTGACTGGCGGGAAAGGCCCGTATAAATACTCCTGGAATTTTGGCGATGGGAGTGCAACAAGCAGTTCTGCAAACCCAGCATACACATTCAAGGATAATGGTACTTATAAAGTTCAACTCAGTGTGAAGGACGCCATTGGGAAGATCGTTCGACATACCACGGAAATAGTCGTTAACAATGTAGCTCCGAACGCCACCATAGGCGCGTCGAATAAGGATTCGAGAGACAACACCTTCACATTCAATTCAATAGTTAACGATCCGAGTCTCGTCGATCAGCAGGCAGGATTCACCTACCGTTGGAATTTCGGTGATGGTGGCACAAGTCAACTGGCCAATCCAAGCCATGCATTCAGTGCCCCTGGTACTTATACTGTTGCGTTGGTGGTAGCAGATAAAGACGGTGGTTCATCTACCTCCACTACCACAGTGCAGATAGACGGTAATTCAACGCTGACTGCATCCATTGTGCCCAGCGTGGCTAATCCATCTGAAGGTCAACCTGTTAACTTTACAGCCCAGGTTTCCGGCGGCGTTGCCCCTTACACCTACGTTTGGAATTTAAATGGCCAGGAAGCAACATATTCCAGCTCCTACAACTATACGTTTGATGACAATGGCAGCCGGACTATTTCACTTACAGTAACCGATAAGAACCAGGTATCCACAACAGTACAGTTGCCTGTCAATATTTCGAATGTTGCACCGACTGCTATTTTCACGGGAACTGTAACCGGTGCCGCTGATCGCAATACATCCCCCACGGGTTCCGTGGTATTTCAGAATGCAACCGATATCTCAGCAGCCGATCGTGCTGCGGGCTTCCGATACAGCTTTGATTTCAACAAAGATGGAATTTTTGAAGTTGTAGATTCGACATCAGCCACCGCCCAGGTGCCAGGCAGTTACCTGCTGCCTGGTAACAATACCGTGCGCGGGCGGATCAAAGACAAAGATAATGGGTTTACCGACTACAACGCTGTGCTGGTAATTCCAGGAACGGGTGGTGATACTCAGGCGCCCACCGTCAATCTGACAACACCAACACCTCAATCGACCGTGACTGGTGTTATTCAGATTGCAGCGCTGGCTACGGATAATGTCGGCGTGGTGGGCGTCAGATTCCTGCTGGATAATCAGCAGATCGGCGCTGAAGTGACATCTGCTCCCTTCACGATGTCGTGGAATTCTGCTCAGGTCGGCAATGGTACTCATACTCTGAAGGCAATCGCCCGCGACGCAGCAGGCAATACAACGACGTCCGCTGTGGTGCAGTTTACCGTCAATAATGTAACATCCGTCGATACGACGGCTCCGACGGTGAACCTGACATCACCTGCGCCTGGATCAACAGTCTCGGGCATCGTGAATATTACTGCCAACGCATCGGATAATGTTGGCGTGGTAGGCGTGCAATTCCTGCTTAATAATCAGCCACTGGGTGCGGTAGATACATCAGCACCATATTCGTTCTCGTGGAATTCATCTCAAGTGAGTAACGGCACACATACATTGAGTGCGGTAGCACGTGATGCAGCGGGGAATACGACGACTGCCAGTGTGGTGCAAGTGACTGTCAACAACCAGACGGACACTGTAGCGCCAACCATCACGTTGACTTCACCAACTCATCTGTCGACAGTGACGGGTACCATTAACATCGTTGCCAACGCCAGCGATAATATTGGTGTAACGGGCGTTCAGTTCATGCTGAACAACCAGCCGTTGGGAGTGATGCAGACATCCGGGAACTACACCTACTCCTGGAATACAGCATTGGTGACTAATGGTACCCACATGCTGACGGCAGTAGCTCGTGATGCTGCAGGCAATACGACAACTGCAGGGACCGTGATTGTGACAGTCAGCAATCCTGTGGACGACGATCCGATTAATAAGCCGCTTCTCAATCAGGGGGACTTTACCTATTTAGGGTCGTTTAATCTTCCCAGATCTGCAAATGGATGGAGTTCGGCGTATACGACGGGTGGCTTAACGCATCGCTATGTTAACGGAAATCTTCAGTTCTTGACAACTAGCCATGTGTATTCTGGAGGGCTGGTTTATGAATTCAACTATCCTGGAATTGCTCAGGGGACAACATTACCAAGAGCAACAGTTGTAAGAAACTGGGGTGATGTCTATACAGGCAACAAATGGGTTGGAAATGATGGAGGAACTTCACAAATATCTGCAGGAGCTCCCACCTATGGTTTATACTATGATCAGAATCTTGGCAGACTCTACTGGAATTACGGGCATTGGTATAACGCTACTCATCCAAACAATCCCAGCATGGGTTATTCAATTTTAAATGACACAACTGGAATAGCTACTGGCGTTGGTGCCTGGAGACTCGAGAATCGTCCAGAGAAATTCAGTCGCGGGGGTACGCTTCGAATCCCCCAATGGTTTGCAGATGAATACACCGATGGGAAATCGCTTGGTGTCGGTTTTGGTGGCTATTTTTCAATAATCAGTAGTGGTAGCTTTGGTCCGTCATTAGCTGCTGTAAATGATCCTGACATAAATGCCAATCCTAATCGTTCAGCATTAGAAAATACACCTCTTGCTGGATACCCGCATGGCGCACCTGCTCGTGGCGAACGAAATCCCAATTACTATAGTACATATGATGGTGGAGCCTGGAATCCTGAAAATGGAGTGGGACATTGGACATGGAGTGACATCATCTATGGTAGTGCGACCTGGATAGATAATTCCAATTATGGTGGATTACTCTATCTGGCGAAAACAGGAACTGGAAATGTCTACTACCAGAATTCAGACCGACATGCGAGTGGATTCGTTTATGAATGGATGATTTATAATCCAAAAGATCTAGCGGATGTTGCATCTGGAATTAAGCAGCAGTGGGAAATCCAACCTCAATATCGATGGGTAGATAACGTACTTCCAAGTAGTCAAAATCCATGGTCTGGAGATGGATTAAGCCAGGTTGGTGGTGTCACTTTTGACTCGACAACCAATAGACTTTACGTTCTTGTCAATGCAGTTGATCGGGATTTATATGAATCCTTTCCCCGTATGTACGTATACCAGGTCGGCTCCATCACTGCCCCTAGTGGCATCAGTGAAACCGTTCCTGAAAATGTGATGCAACCTGAAAAGGCTGTTCAGGCAGATGCATCGCTGGTAAACAGTCTGGTCAAGCCGGTTGAGCAAACAAAAGTTCAACATCGCTTCCAGTTCGGTCTCAGTGATGCACCGACCGTGGAAGGTTATCAAAAAGTCTCCAAAACCAGTACTTTTTCAACAGATGTTGGCTTTGGCTGGCTCACCAAGGATCTGTGGAATGTCAAAAATGGGTCAGGTGATTCATTTGCAACTCAGGGACTCGGCACATCGAACGGTACCTTTGCTGTGAATTTGCCTAATGGTGAATATCGAGTCACCATCAGATTGGGGCATCCAACTCAGGCACTCAGCAAGATGGGTGTCTATCTGCAGGGCAGCAAAGTTCTGGAAGCCAACACGGCTGCCGGACAAAGTACGCCACGAACCTTTTCGGTGAAAGTGCATGATGGCAAACTGATGCTCAAGCTGGCAAACCTCAGCAGCACCACGAAAAACGTTGTGATTCAGTCGCTCGATATCGTCAGCAAGTAACATTGTACTCCATTGATGATTCCAAGCCTGCTAAGGATTCAGCAGGCTTGTTTTTTTGGATACCTGAACAGAGGTTGCCACTACACTATCCCCATGAACGATGAAACACGCCTGCGGCGCTGGCGTTTGATATTGGGTAGTGATGCCGGACCTTCTTCCGGTGAAGGACTTGCAGTTACGCTTTCCGAATCAGAGAGCCAGATGGATCGCATTCTCCAGGCTCTTTACGATTCCGATCGCAAAGCGGGGTTGGGCAATTCTTCGCCTCATGTCAACCGCTGGCTGGGTGACATTCGCACCTACTTTCCCGCTTCAGTAGTTAGAGTCATGCAGCAGGATGCCTTGCAGCGGCTCAAACTCACACAGTTGCTGTTCGAAAAAGAAACGCTTGATACTATTGTGCCTGACATCCACTTGGTCAGCACGTTGTTAACTTTGAAGAATGTTATTCCCAATAAAACCAAAGCAACAGCCAGGCTGGTGGTTCTGAAAGTCGTTGATGAGCTACAACGGAAGCTGCAGCAACCTCTCATGCAGGCAGTGCATGGATCGCTTCATCGAGCCAGTCGCACCAATCGACCTCGAGACAACGAGATTGACTGGCACCGAACGATACGGAAGAACCTGCAACATTACCAGCCTGATTATCGCACGGTGATTGCAGAGAAATTGACAGGTTTTCGGCGGAGAGCATCTGCCTTGCAGGATGTCATTTTGTGTGTTGATCAAAGTGGTTCCATGGCGTCTTCCGTAGTGTATTCGAGCGTATGTGCTGCTGTGCTGGCTTCGTTGAAAACATTGGCCATCCGCCTGGTGTTCTTCGACACCGCGGTTCTGGATATGACTGAATCGCTGCACGATCCTGTCGATATTCTCTTTGGCGCCCAACTGGGTGGTGGCACCGATATTCATCGTGCAGTGGCCTACTGTCAGCAGCACATTACCCGACCTGCAAAAACCACGATGGTTCTGATAACCGATCTGGTAGAAGGAGGCGATCGGCAGCAATTGGTGCAGCGTATCAGAGAAACCGTGCAGAGCGGAGTCCTGGTCATCTGCCTGCTGGCGCTCAGCGACAGCGGTGCAGCCTGTCATGATGAAACACTGGCCAGTGCTTTCGCTTCACAGGGTGTTCCCTGCTTTGCCTGTACGCCAGACGTTTTTCCAGAACTGATGTCTCAAGCATTACAGCGGCGCGACATTTCACAGTGGGCAGCACGAGAAAAACTGGTGCTTAAGCAGTAAAGACGGTACCGACCCCGAGTTTTCGCAGGAAGTTGGCTGCTTCACGAGCTCCATGAACAGGTAGTTGTGTAGCAGTCTGGCGAATGGTCATCGCTCCCTGGTAGCCACTGGCCTGCAAGGTGCCAAGCCAACTGAGCCAATCGATATCGCCATGCCCAACTGGCACTTCGCGTGCCGGGCGATCAATGCGACGAGGCACCGCATCGCGGGCATAACTGTGCAGCAAATGACCGCGCGTTGCCAGCAGCGTTGATTCAATAGGCTGCTTTTCCATTAACAGAGTTGCAGGATCAATTGATATACCAACATTTCCAGCCTCCAAAGAACGAACCAGGCTCAGCAGTACCTGAATTGGCTCTAGGCCAGCATCAAGTGCAATTTGACAGCCGATGCGATCACTGAATTGAGAGAGTTCTTGCAACGCCGTTCGCATCCGCAATCGCACCGGAGCATCGTCCTCTGCTGGTACTTCACCAATCCCCAGTAGAATCAGACGAGCGCCGAGATCAAACGATAACTGCATGGCTTTGCGCAGTCGTTCTAATCGTTGTTCCAGCCCATCCAGTTCTTCCAGTCCTCGTCGCAAGGGGCATCGCAAAGCAAACAGCTTCAGCAGATGTGAACTGAGTAGATGTCTGACTTCTCGGCGTGCTGTATCGCCCAGTGCATCCGGCCCAAGTGGGCCGACAGCGTCAAACACCATTCCCTGCAAACCAGCCTGCGCTGCGGTGATGACTGCTTCGCGCAGAGGTTGACCGAGCGATTCCAGTGTTATGCCCAGTGAAAACATCGTGATTCCAACCCCCTCACCCCTGGTCCCTCTCCCTCCAGGGGAGAGGGGAAAAGTCTGATGTTGATATTATCCTACACCCAGTCAGCCTGTTCTGTATCCTACCCCAACAAAGACTTCAGGATTTATGCGCAGATCCCAATGCTCCTTATTACCGATTTCGATGGCACTCTGGCCCGGCAAGATTTCTATCAACTGGTTGTTGCACATCTCCTGCCAGCCAATGTCCCCAATTACTGGCAGGATTATCTGCAGAAAAAACTGACGCATTTCGAAGTGCTCAAAAGTTATTTCGCTGAGATTCGATGCAGCGAGGCCGAGGTGGATAAGCTGCTGCAACGGATGGAACTGGAGCCGGAACTACCTTCGCTGTTGCAGCAACTCCACGAGCAAGGCTGGGAGGTAGTCATCGCTTCAGCAGGGTGTGCCTGGTACATTCAGAAACTGCTCAGTCATCTGGAGAGAGTTCCACCCATCCATTCAAATCCTGGTCGGTTTGTCGAAGGGCAGGGGCTTCTGATGAGTTTGCCGCACGGCATGCCCTTTTTCTGCCCCATTAATGGCATTGATAAAGCTGCTATCGTCAAAGCTGGCATTGCTAAGGCAGGGCAAGCACATGTTGCATATGCTGGAGATGGATTGACTGATGTCATACCTTCACTATTGGTAGATGAAAAATATCGTTTTGCCCGCGGTGATTTGTCAAGAGTGCTGGATGATAAGGAACAGAGATATCATCCGTTTGATCGCTGGCGTGATGTAGTTGCCCAGCTTCTCAAGTCTAAATAGCCAAATACTTTGATGAAAATCGCTTCATGATAATGGTCTAAATCACCCGGCATCATGTAATGGTAGAAACAGAATGTTTCCATTTTAATCGTGGAAAATTCACAATGAACTTGGAGTTACCATGTTGCGTTATTGGCTGAGTCTGACCCTGGTAGCATTGTGCTGCCTGTCGCTTGCCGCACAGGAAAAAGCAGGCAAACCGGAAACAACATTGAACATTGGCGATCCCGCTCCGAAGCTGGCGATTACCAAGTGGATGAAAGGGGATGCAGTTCAGGCTTTCAAGCCTGGCAATGTGTATGTTGTTGAATTCTGGGCGACCTGGTGTGGGCCATGCATTGCCTCCATGCCTCACATTTCCGAATTGCAGTCTGAATATCGCAGCAAGGGCCTGACCATCATTGGTCTCACTTCCAAAGATCCCAACAATTCGGAAGAACAGGTCACTGACTTTGTCAAGAACCGTGGCGACATCATGCAGTATAACGTAGCCTGGTGCGAAGATCGAGCTACCAACGATGCTTACATGAAAGCTGCTGGACGCAATGGAATTCCCTGTTCATTCGTTATTGATAAGCAAGGCAACGTTGCTTTCATTGGTCACCCTATGATTCTCGACGAAGTGTTGCCCAAGGTCATTGATGGCACCTGGAACGCCAAGGCAGAAGCCAAGGCTTTGGAAGAGAAGCTCGAAGCCACTTTTGAGAAACTACAGAAGGCTGGCCAGGATAATGAAAAGGGCTTGGAAATTTTTGCCTCCATCGAGAAAGACACTCCTCGACTGGCAACTCAGTTCGGCGATTTCAAACTCATGCTGCTCTTAAAGAACAAAAAGAGCGCTGAAGCTGAAGCACTTTTCAAAACTCTCTTCGAAAAATCAGCCAAGAAGAAAGATGCCAACAAGCTGACTTCCATCAGTCGCATGTGGGGCAATACCAGCATGAACACGGAAAAATACAAACTGGAACTGGCTGTTGAAGCTGCTGAAGAAGCACAGAAGCTGGCAGGCCCCAAGGATATCGGCAGTCTGCTGGCTGCAGCCCAGGCTTACGATGCAGTAGGCAACAAAGCCAAAGCTTCTGAAGCTGCTGACAAAGCCATTACAGCAGCACCTGATCAACTGAAGGATCGGATCAAGCAGATGGTTGAGAAGTATAAGAAGTAAACTGAACGTTTTAATGATCATGCCCACGGACTGCGGT
This sequence comes from Planctomycetia bacterium, assembly GCA_016795155.1. Lineage (NCBI taxonomy): Bacteria > Pseudomonadati > Planctomycetota > Planctomycetia > Planctomycetia bacterium. The sequence continues at coordinate 145,195 of JAEUIE010000003.1, forward strand.
TCGTGGGCTTTATTTGTTTGTGACCGGAGTTAAGTTGAAAACGTGCTGCTTTCCCACATGGTACTTAAGCGTCAGGGTTAACGGCCTGTTTAATCGCAGGAACACATAGACATATTCCTTTTCTTGAATGACAGTGCGTTTTACCGCCAGCACTTCAATGTTATCCGCCAGTTTTTCTGTCTTGGATATCCCTTGTTCTGATTTTACTTCTACTTCAATTTTCAGTCGATCACCTTCCTTGATCTTACCAGCTCGTTCAACATCCAACTTGAGTCCATGGACGACATCGCCTGGTCGCAGCATCGCACTCAACTTATCTTCCAATTCATAGCTCAATTTCATGCGACGGAAAACGACAACTTTTTTTGCTTGCTGTGGCGAGAGAGGCAGAACCACTTCACGATTGGCAATTGGTTTCCCGTCACCATCCAGCTTATAGTGAATTTTGCCATCGAAAGTGATTTCCAGAGTTTCGCCTTGTTGGACATAGCTACCCATAAATCGTTCAACTAAATGAGTAGGCCACTCAGAAGGCTTATTCTCACCTTGGAGTAATGCTGCATCATTATTGTAATCAACCAGTTCGATGCGCTTCTGTTCAGGTAGAAGTTTGAACGTTTTCAGCTCAGTGACCTTGGGTTGAAATGATTTTGTCCCATCCATTTCCATCGGATGGTAACGCATGCGATAGGAATTTCCTTCAAAGATAATATCTTCTGCAGCTACAATCTTCCCCGTGACCTCGTTGAGAATGTGCCTGGTCCAGGCACCCTGCAGCTTGGCCAACTCTGCAGGTTCCTGTGTATGCAGTTCGTGAGTTATCGGAGAGATAATCATTGAATCGGCAGCAGGTTCTTCTTGAGCAAGCACTTTCCAGCCAACGACCAAGCCGCAGATCAGTAGTGCGACTGATACAACTATGATTGATCGGAAGGTAAACACCATTAGTATGGCTCCATGCGCCAATGTAATCACGGATGCAGAACTGCCTCCTTGAATGGCTTGAACAGTTCGTGAAATCAATCCTGCTGGCAGTGATGCATAGACTTCAGGTAGCAAAAGAGCATGCAGTGCTGCTGGAACGCAACCTTGCTTCATCAAGCGTGAACGTAACAAAGATTTGGCACGTGAAAGACGGCCAGCCACCGTCCCAACCGGCCAGCCCAGGATTCTGGCTGCCTGTTGGTGAGTTTGACCCTGCAAACAGCAGAGAATCAATGGATCACGATAATATTGCGGCAGATGATTGACCGCACTATCCAGTTCCTCGAAATCATTACCTGCGTTGTCGAAAACCGCTTCGGTGCGAGCTATTCTTTCTGCACGTTGCTTTTCACGAACTTGCGTGCGTTGAAGACGTTTTGCTATTCGCAACGTTATTCCATAGAGCCAGCATGCCAGTGAAGAACGTTGCTGAAATAATTTTCCCTGTTGACAGAGCACCAGAAAGACTGCCTGGAAGACATCTTCCGCATCAGCCTGACTGAGCCGCATCCGACGACAAACGCCCCAAACGAGCGGTCCGTGCCTCGAAAGTAGTAACGTGAATGAATACTCATCGCGTTTCGATAACCACAATGCAAGTAGTTCTGCATCAGTCGAGGTACGATGTCTTGAGATTGATTGAACAATGGTCGTGGTCAATGTCATAAACGGACTCATTCACGTTACGGATATGTAATAGTTCCCAAGAGTGTTGAGATGCATACACCAGTATTATCATTATTTTTGGGAGTAATAGATATCCAGAAATTAAACCCACGGACTGCGGTCCGTGGGCTTTTATTTGGGTGATGCACTTATTAACTACGGCGTCCCATTTCCCAATTCCATTAGTCGTTTGCGGGCTTCATCTTGCCGCTTCGGATCAGAAGTCCGGCTCATTTCCTCACGATATAACTGCACCGCTTTACTGCGATCATTCAGCGTCCGGTCATACAATCGGGCAGCTCGCAATCTCGCTTCATTCGTCGTCTGGGAGTTCCACTGGAAGCTGCGTTCGTAATACATCGCAGCCCGGCGGTATTGCTTGAATGAACGGCTTTCGTACACATCTCCCAGATGAAAAGCAGTTTCAGAAAGCTTATCACTCTGTGGATAAAGATTGATCAACTGTTGAAGCAGCAATTCAGCTCGACGGTAATTGTCATCAGATTCCTGCCCCCAGCCTTTCGACTTGAAAGCCACGGCCCGGCGGAAGAGTTCATTGGCTTCCGGGATATTCTGATTCGGAGTCAGAGTAGGAGGGGGAACATCGAGTTCCAATCGGTAAGCACGTTTGGAGATGCGATGGTAGCTGAGGAGTTCTTCTTCGACCTGTCGGACACGCTCAAAGTCTCCCATCTTGAGATAGAAAGCGCGCAGATCTTCCATGGAAGTCTGATATTCATGGCGGGCAGCGAGCAGACGTTTCACGGCAACTACATCATCGTTTGCCTGGTTGGCATTGGCTTCCTGGCCTGCTTTACGTTCCTGTGCCAGTAGCGCCAGCGGAGAAATTGCCAGCAATGTGAGGATAACAATACGTGAATGATACGTCATGATGCACAATCCCCGTAGCTGGGGCTGCATCATGTCGCTTTCACCTCTTCTGGTGCTCCCAATGCCGGGTGCGAGGTGGATGACAGCCCCGATTTACCATCCGTTCTGCCGAAGATCATACGACCGGCAGAAGTCTGTAGCACGCTGGTAACGGTCATGTGAACATCCTGGCCAATCAAGGCCCGGCCCTGTTCCACCACCACCATCGTGCCATCGTCCAGGTAACCTACGCCTTGGCCGATCTGGTCGCCTGGTTTAATGAGTTTGACCTTGAGCACTTCGCCGGGCAGAGCAACCGACTTCAGTGCATTGGCTAACTCATTAATGTTGATCACTTCCACGCCTTGCAACTGGGCTACCTTGTTCAGGTTGTAATCGTTAGTTACAACCCTGGCGCTCAGCGTCTTGGCGAGAACGACCAGCTTCTGATCAACTTCATGCACATCCTGCAGTTCCGGAATATTGCCTTCATGAATGATCAGGTCTACCTTGGGGTTGGCCTGCATTCGCTTGAGCATATCCATTCCGCGCCGACCACGGTTTCGCTTCAGCTTATCCGTCGAGTCAGCAACGTTCTGCAGTTCCTGCAGTACGAAGCGTGGCACAATCAGTCTTGTGTCGATAATCTTCGTATCGCTGATATCGGCAATGCGGCCATCAATAATGACACTGGTATCCAGTACCAGAGCCCTGCTGCCTTTGATCTGTTTGGAAAATTCCACGTAGGGAATGATAAACCGGAAATCATCTTTAGTCTGATAAAGCGTGCTGACACAGATGTAACAGAAAAACAGGGTAATCAGAATGCGCAGCGGGGTATTCAACCAGCGAGATGCGTCCGTTTCCACCAGTGGGAAAATGGCGGAACTGAACAGATGGCCAAATAACAAGCCTAGAAGCAGGCCGAAATAAATGGCTGAGATGGTGGTGATTTGCTTGTTCTTGATGATGATGTCGAGTGCGACAATGCCGATGCCCAGCAAAACGATCATGACTAGATAAATAAAGGGGATGGCATAGAAACCACCACCCGTTGCTTTGGGATCAACCTGGGAAGTGCCTTGTATGGCAAAACCGGTTGCAACTCCCAATATGCAAAGCAGAAATACGCCACGAATAATCCAGATAAGGATCGATCCGGGTTTCGTCATGGGACCCCCGTTATTTCATCCTGGAACAGACCATGCAACGTCCCTGCAAGCAGGGTAAGTAAAATAATGGTGTTCGTAAGGCTACGCTGCGAGTCTGTCGGTGGGATAAAAAGCCAGCCTCACGATCATATTACTATCTTATCCGATTTTTCATGAGATTGGTATAGTTTATGATATTCTGCCACAGCCAGTCGGTCCGTCATGCCAGCCAAATAGTCACTGACAGTACGATAGGTATTGCTTACTTTTGCTTTTTCTGCATGAAAAGAAGGCATTTGCGATGGATCAGCTGCATAGGCAGCAAAAAGCTGTTGAACGATAACCTTTCCCCGGCTTGCCATCTTCAATACCTGTGGATGATGGTAGACCTTTTCGTGTAGAAAATGCCTAAACTCATCGACCATGCTAGTGATTGCATCTCCTTCGCTGACGATAGGCTCAGCCAGTTGTTTGGCATCGTAAGGTGATTGAAGCCTGGCGTTGACAATGCGTTGTCGGGTTTGTTCCAGCATGGCTCGTTCACGTTGCGCAAGGAGGTTGCGAAGCACGGTGGGAATCAGTCGGTTGGCAGGGAGTTTACCAAACTGTTTTTCGACGTGTTCTTCGGCATCGCTCCAACATCTCAATTGCCTGATTTCATCCAGCGTGATCAGGTGCACGCCAAAGGCATCATCAATGTCGTGTATGTCATACACAATACTGTCCGCTGCATCGACCACCTGTGCTTCCAGTGTAGGTTGCCTTACCATTTCCGTTTGGGGTTGTGCGTGATGGTTTCGATACTGTGCCACCTGAGGCACCAAAGGACGCTTGCTATGGAAAGCGAGAGATTCACGCAGCTCCCATGTGAGGTTCAATCCTGGGAAGGTGGGGTATCGCTGTTCCAGTTCTTCTACAATCCGAAGGCCCTGCCAGTTGTGCTCAAAGCCACCATGCTCCTTCAGGCATGCATCCAGTGCAGCTTCGCCTGCGTGGCCAAAGGGTGGATGTCCCAGATCATGAGCCAGTGCAATGGCTTCGGTCAGGTCTTCATTCAGACGAAGTTCACGGGCAATGGTGCGACTGACTTGTGCAACCTCGAGCGTGTGTGTCAGTCGGGTGCGATGGTGATCATTCGTGCCCCAGACCAGCACCTGAGTCTTGGCTGTTAACCTTCGAAATGCAGAAGCATGCAGTATGCGATCACGATCACGTTGATAAAAACCCCGATACGGATGGCCAGGCTCATCATGAAGCCTGCCTAAAGAATCGGCTTCACGCATGGCATAGTTCGCCAGGTCTTTTTCATGTCTGGAATCACTCATATTGAAATCGTATCAAAACTTATCGGTCAGCAGTCTGTAAATCGTGTCTGAATGTAAGAAACCTGGCGAAAACGAACTGGAAAAATGCAAGTAAGACTGTTGCACGATGTCGCTGGTAAGATAGGATAAAGTATCAACCCTGTTTCAGAGTCTTATTTAGTTGGAACACCAACGATGCCCCATTCGTTTTTATTTGCAGAAAGTGCCTTCATCAAGTTTGTCACTCATGACACGCTCTTTGCAGTAATCCTGTTCGCAATGACCTTTATCGGTGCAACCTTGGTGGTCTGGCGACTTTGGCTGAATTATAACGCTAAGACTGATCTGAATCTGTTTCTCCCCAAGTTTCAGGAAATTCTGAACAAGGAAGGCATCGATGGAGCATTGAAGTTCTGCAAAGCTCAGCCCAAGAACGAACACATTCCCAGTACACTCTTTGTTGCTGGATTGGAAAAGCACAAAGAGGGTCTAGCAGCTATGCGTAAAGCCATGGCGAATGCTGTCGATCTGGAAATTATTCCCGCACTGAATTTCCTGCTTCCCACCATTCTGGCTTTTGCCAAGATTGCAACCATGGTTGGGTTGCTCTTTACCATTATCTCGATGATTGGAACCTTCTCGGCATTGGGTGAAGCCAGTGAGAAGGGGACCGGTGGACAGGCTCAGGCGAGTGCCGAAATCGGTTTGGCACTCTTTGCAACGATGCTGGGATTGCTCACTGCAATTCCACTGGTGTTCACTCACACGCTGTGCAAAGCCTGGACACACAAGTTCGAGATCAAGATGAAGAATGCCGGGCAGAAGTTACTGTTGCTGACCCAGGCAGCCAAGACCACGCCACCCATGCAGGGTGCTGCAGTGCCCATGGCGGCAGCGGTAGCCGGCCGGCCGATGGCTGCTCAAACGGTTCGCTAATCTTTCTCTTGCGAGTAATGCATCAAGATGCCCGCAGACACCCCCCGTTTCTTCAATGTCTGGCTTGTTCAGCCTAACACCGTCTATCGGGGTGTGCCTTTTTCTGTCGTCTGCGACTGGATACAGGAAGGCAGGCTACTTGGACGTGATTGTGTGCGTACTCCCGGTGCACCCGCCTGGGAATATCTCGATGCCCACCCGCTGTTTCAACCTTATTTTGGCCTAGGTGGGTTGCCCACAGCACAGGATGCTGCGGAAGCGCTTGAACCTATCGAGATCGATTTTGCAGCAGCCAAAAAACCGGAGGAAGAGGATGAAGATGTTGACATGATTCCGCTGATTGATATCAGCATGGTTCTCCTCGTGTTCTTCATGATGACGGCTCAGAATCTGATTACCGCTGCACCCTTCAAGATTCCGGCTGTCAAGATTTCGGAAATCTCTGACAGGCAAGGCAATGTCACCATCAGTGCCCGTCGCGATGTGGATGATGAAACTAAAATAGCTTATCACTTTAAGGAAAACTATACCGACAAATTCACTGAACAGGAAGTGCTGGACAAGGTGCGGGAGGAAAAGGCTGGTGCCGGTATGCAGTTGAAGATCGTACTGCAGGTTGAAGCTACATTACCTTTTGAAAAGGTACAGTCGCTGATGATGGGGCTGGAGCGTATGGGAATCAAGAATTATGTTGCCAAGGTTGCACCAGCAGCCCAGGCAGGTGGAGAATAGTCCCCGTGATTCATCGCGGGTTTTCGAACGGTTACGCTTTCAAGGAATAACGGCATGTCGTGGCGATTACGTCATGAAGGTTCACCGCAGCCGATTGCTCAGCCTCTCACCACTGAGCAGATCGTTGAAGGGCTGAAAGATGGCGTTTATGCCACGACCGATGAAGTGCGTGGCCCCAGCGATTCCAACTGGGTTCGTCTGGAAAATCATCCATATTTTGCAGAAGTCTCAGAAGTCATTCAGGACATCGAAAGCGAAGCTACGCACGAAGCGGATGATAACAACATCGATATGAATCCGCTGATCGACGTGTGTCTGGTATTGCTGGTGTTTTTCATTCTTGCCACCACCATGTCGGTCATGGAAAGGGTGATGCGTCTGCCTGCGAACCAGAAAAATGATCAGGAACCGCGTGTACTTCCACCCGAACTGACGCAGAAGTACATCATGCTCCGCGTTGAGAAAAAAGGGGCTGCCACCCAATTCAAAGTGAATGAATACGTGGCAGATGATGATGACAAATTGCTTCGCGAACTGGAACGGCTTGTCCGCGAAGGCAAAACGGAACTCATTCTGGATATTGGCCCTGGCGTTGATTTTGGCAGCTACACCAAGGCTGTTGAAAAAGCGGGTGAAGCTCGCGTGACGCGTATTCTCACGAAAGCGGTGGCGAAACCCGGGAAACGAGGCGCTGGTCCGCCGGCAAAAGCTGCTGCTCCGGCGCCAGCCAAGTAGGCTGTTCATGCCCGCTGTTGTTACGTTACGTCATCCCCTGATTTTAGTACATGGCCTGTTTGGCTTCGATTCTTTCCGAATCGCTGGCTGGCAGGCCATGAACTATTTTCGGGGCATCGGGGAAGCACTCAAAGCGAAAGGTCACCGTGTCACTGCGCCGCGGCTTAGTCCGATGGGTGGCGTGGCAGATCGTGCCAGGCAACTGACCGAGTTCATTCAACAGACACATCCCAACGAAAAAGTGCATCTGATGGCTCACAGCATGGGTGGGCTGGACTGCAGGTATGCAGTGACCTGCCTGGGGCTTGATCAACATGCTCTTTCACTTACCACCATCGGCACACCACACCAGGGCACCACTGCTGCAGATATTGGCGTCAGCAGGCTGGAAGGCTACATCAAGCCCTGGCTTCGCTATCTCAACATTCCGCACAATGCCTTTTACGATCTGATGACCGATCGCTGCCAGGCGTTTAACGAAAAAGTAATAGATGTTCCGAGTATACAGTACTATGCGGTGGCTGGTCGCAATTCTGGCGCCTGGCTCAGCCCCGAATGGTGGGTTTCCTACGGCATCGTAATGCTTCGCGAAGGTGCTAACGATGGCATCGTTTCCATCAAGTCTGCGGTGCATCACTATGAGCATGAAATCTGGGATGGTGACCATTTGAGCCTGGTCAACTGGCCGAATCCTCGAGCCATCGCCCAGGGCATCTGGCGAGCCAGGCAGGATCAGTATTTTGCGCTGGTGGATCGATTGTCGGATTTCGAAAATATGTAACCAGTATTACATCTTATTCCAATCCATCGCCTCATCCTTGTTCAACTTCGGCAACTTGAGCGGCACAGCTTCCAGGTACTTCTGGGCAGCACCAGTGTTGAAGACCACAACGTGTTCTGATGGGTCAATCAGACTCTCTTTCACCAATCGGTGTAATACATCGAGGCAGATAGCCGTTTCCGGACACAGGCTGATGCCTTCCAGCGAACCGGCCTGTTTCATCCAGTGGCCGATGCTGTCTTCTGTTCCCGTCAATGCTTGCCCACCACTGGCACGAATGGCATCCAGCATCATGAAATCTCCAACAGCTACCGGCACACGCAATCCGCTGGCTGCCGTGTGTGCATTGGGGAAAGGCTCTGCAAACCGTTCCCCCTTGGCAAAGGCAGTGGCGATTGGCGAACAGCCTTCACTCTGGCAACTGTACAATCGTGGAAGCTGTTCGCTCCGTAACCAGCCCAATTGTTTCAGTTCGTCAAACGCTTTCCACATGCCGATAAGGCCTGTACCGCCACCGGTTGGATAAAAGATGGATGCGGGCAACTTCCAGTCCATCTGCTCCGCCAGTTCCAGCCCCATTGTTTTCTTGCCTTCCAGCCGATAAGGCTCTTTGAGTGTGGATAAGTCGAACCAGCCCATAGGCTCTTTTCCCTGCTTGACGATCTTGCCACAATCGTTGATCAAACCATTGACGAGAAAAACACGCGCGCCCAGCAAAGCTGCTTCAAACTGGTTGACTTGCGGAGTGTCTTCAGGCATGAAGACGAATACTTCCATGCCTGCACGAGCACCATAGGCTGCTGCAGCGCCACCGGCGTTGCCTGCTGTGGGCAGGGCCACTCGGCGGATGCCAAGCGCTTTGGCCATGCTGATGGCTGCAGTCATTCCACGCGATTTGAATGAACCGGTAGGCAACTGCGATTCATCCTTGATCCACAATTGTTTAAGGCCAATTGCCTGGCCCAGTCGTGGGCAGGGCAGCAATGGTGACATACCTTCACCCAGCGTCACCGGTTCAAACTCACTTGGAAGCGGGAGCAGTTCACGGTATCGCCAGAGCGATGGTTCTCGCCGGGCTATCTCTGTGGTTGTTATCGCCCGTTTGATGGCAGGCAGATCGTATCGCACCCAGAGCGGCCGATCAGCATGCATTCCCAGAATCTGCATCGGCTCAAACCGGGTTCCATCGATCGCACTTTCCAGATGGGTGACAAAGCAAGACATGGTTATTCCTTGAGTAAAGCAAGTCGCAAGGCATTGAGTGCGACCTTGGCAACACGGTTCATTACGTCGAGCCGGCCATGAGCCAGGGCATTGACCTGGTGGCTGATGACGCCAAATGGCCCGGCAACACCGATGTAGGCCAGCCCCACGGGTTTGGTAGGTGTAGCACCGCCCGGTCCGGCAATGCCGGTGGTGCTCACCGCCCACTGAGCGGCAAATTGTTCGCGAGCACCATTCGCCATCGCCTCAGCTACTTCAGCACTGACTGCGCCATGCTGAGTAATTAACTCGGCTGGTACACCGAGTTGTTTAACCTTGGCATCATTGGCATAGGCCACGCAGCCTCCAAGAAAGAACTCGCTGATGCCAGGAATCTGGCACAGCCGGTTCATCACCAGGCCGCCGGTCAGACTTTCTGCAACAGAGAGCGTTGTCTTCTTCAGTGCCAGGAGATGAGCAACGGCGTGTTGCAGTTCTTCGTCTCCGGTGCCGAATACCATGTTGCCAAAGCGTTCACGAATGGTTGTTTCAACAGGGGCTATCTGTGCTAATGCTTCTGCTTCATCCTTCCCTGATCCGAAAATGCGTAGCGAAATGGTTGCATCACTCGCGGTAATACCCACTTCAGGCACATGTCCTCGTCGAGTGAGATCCATCACTTTCTCTTCGACTGCAGCTTCGCCCAGGCCGAAGAGGTTCAGCTTGCGTTCGAGAATGATGCCTGCGTGGTCTGTAAACTGCTCACTGATTAGCGGTTTAGCCTGCTCCTGAAACATTCGATGCATTTCACGAGGTACGCCGGGCATGGCGAGAAATACGGCAGGTGATTGATCCTGGCGAGGAACAGCAAGCCAGATACCAGGAGCTGTGCCGACCGGATTGGGCAACGGTTTGGCACCGCTCGGGAAATAGGCCTGAACGCGGTTTCGCTCGGTCATCTTTCGGCCAATTTTTTCAAACAACGCAGCGATGGCATCCAGGCAATTTTGATCGAGGACCAGTTCCACCCCTGCCACTGCAGCAAGCACTTCGCGAGTCAGGTCATCCTGTGTTGGTCCCAGTCCTCCCGTAATGACAATCAAATCTGCACGTTGCAGTGCCACACGAAACGCTGTAATGTTTTCATTCAGGTCGTCGGCGAGAGTTGTGTGAAAGCGGACAGGGATGCCCATCGCCTGCAGTTCGCGGCTTAGCCATTGTGAGTTGGTATCGAGATTGCGACCTGAGGTGATCTCGCTGCCAATAGAGATGATCTCTGCTTTCATGGTAATCTCGAACAGTGTTCTGTTGTGCCGTTTGCACTTTGGCGGGTTTTCTCATTACATCATAGCGTTTGCAGCGATATCACGTTAGACTTACTGAAATAGTCCCATGAAAAGAGAGGTGTTCCATGTTGTGGAGCATGAATGCATTACTTTGCTTACTGTTAGTCACTAGTGCGCCTGACATTATCCAGGATGTGGAGCCGCAACCCCTGTCGGCTCAGGTGGAACGACTGGTGCAGGCACTCGATTTTCTGGGCAAACCTCTCGATGCTGCCAGCAAGCCAAAGATTCTGAAGGCCATTACTGATCGTAATGTTGTCGCTTTGCAGGAAACGCTCGATCCCCATGCATTGCTGGTGGTAAACATTAATCCTGAAGCAAGAGTAAAAGTCGCTAGGGGTCCAGCGAGTGCTGTGTTACAACAATCGGGGTATACGCCAGTGCTTATCAAAGTTGTTAACGAAAGCACGGTGAAGAAGCCGCTACGCATCAGCAGTCCGCAGGCAGGTACCGTTTATTCCGGGGCAGGTCGTAATGAGCGAGCCCACGATGCTGATGCGAAAATCGTTCAGCGATTCGCAGAACTGGAAATGTACACCGCACCACCCATGACTGCAGAACTCAGTGGCTTGAAAGTGGAATACGCTTTGGCACTGATTTACAGCAGTGAAGCAGGCAAGAGGGAAATTACCATCAGTTTTGACATTGGACAGGGTACACAGGATCTGGGTTTTCGTGCTGAGGTTCCTGTTCTCTTTGACATCAAGCCTGCTGTTCCAGTCAGTATCAGAGTATCAGATGTGGATGGTTCTCCCACGGTAGGTCGATTCACCTTCAAAGACAAGCAAGGGCATATCTATCCGCCTCAAGCCAAGCGATTGCGGCCCGATCTGTTCTTCCAGCAGCAGATCTACCGTGCTGATGGTGGCACCGTTCTGCTCCCGCCCGGGGAGTTTCGAGTCGAATATGGCCGAGGGCCGGAGTACGATCTGAAAACCATGAATTTCACGGTGAAGGCAGACCAGGGCAAGCAGGAGTTAGCAGTCAAACTTTCACGATGGATCAACCCGGTTGATTTTGGCTATTACAGTGGCGATCATCACATTCATGCAGCAGGATGTGCTCATTACACGAATCCAACAGAAGGTATCTTCCCTGAAGACATGTTCCTGCATGTCAAAGGTGAAGCATTAAACGTAGGCTGCTGCCTCACCTGGGGGCCTTGCTACAACTTCCAGCGTCGATTCTTTGCTTCCGAGCCTTGGAAAAAGAGTGAGCCTTTCACGGTGCTGAAGTATGATGTGGAAGTGAGCGGGTTCGGATCGCAAGCCATGGGGCATGTTTGCCTGCTGAATCTGAAAGATCAGACGTATCCTGGATCCGAAGGCACCAAGACGCGAGGCTGGCCCACTTGGACCACTCCTCTGATGCGCTGGGCCAAGGCACAGGGTGGCGTGACCGGCTATGCGCACTCTGCAAACGGCTTGGGTGTGCACACGGAAAAATCTACCCGCCGACTCATGCAACTGCTTGATCAGAAGAAACAGGGGTACTTCACCAAGGCTGATGCGAGTTCCGTTCGCTGGCCATTACCAGAGGCTTTTGAAAAGGTCGATGCGGATGGTGATGGGCAGGTGATCGAACGGGAACTGATGCAGAGTACTCGCAGAACTTCGACGCAGTTGCCCAATCTGGTGATTCCCGAAATGAACGGCATCGGGGCACAGGAAATTTGTGTTACGACGTCACTGGGAGTCTGCGATTTTATTTCAGCGATGGATACCGAACGTGTGCCTGAATGGAACTGCTGGTATCATCTGCTTAATTGTGGCTTCCCTTTGAAGGTTTCAGGGGAAACCGATTTCCCCTGCATCAGCGGTGGCCGGGTAGGGCAGGGGCGTGTTTATGTCAACCTTGGCAAGGTCAGCAGTGTGAACTTCGCTGACTGGTGCCAGGGTATTGCCAAGGGGCAATCCTATGTTTCCGATGGCTACGCCCATGCCTTTGATTTTGAACTCGGTGGCGTTGCCTTGGGTGAGGGAGAAAAGCACATTGCATTCCCAGGCATTGTTCATGGCAAAGCGAAAGTCGCCTTCCAGGGCGATATGCCACTCGGTACTGCAGTCGGTGGTCGTGTAGCAAAGAGTTCAGAACGCACGGTTGAACTGATCGAAAATGGGCAAGTCATTGCAAAACATGTGGTTCCTGCAGATGGGAAGGTGCATGACGTGGCATTTGATATTCCGGTGAAAATGAGCAGTTGGTATGCACTTCGCTGCTATCCGCAACTGCACACCAATCCGATCAATGTCATCGTAGGCAAGAAGCCTATTCGGGCTTCCAAAGAAAGCGCCAAATGGTGCATCGGCGTCATTGAGCAGTTATGGGCTGTGCGTGAGAAGGATATCAGGGAAGAAGAACGACCCGCAGCGAGAAAAGCATTTGATGAGGCATTGGCGATATATCACAAGATAGTAGCCGAGGCAGAATAGTTCACGTTATCAAAAAAGCCTGCAGGTTGGTGCTGCAGGCTTTTCTAAATTCAAGTGGATTCTATCGTCCCCACAGCTCCGCGCCAAACCTCGCGGCACTTCCCAGATCATCTTCAATCCGCAGCAACTGGTTATATTTGGCGGTTCTATCTGTGCGGCTGGGTGCGCCGGTCTTGATCTGGCCGGCATTGGTAGCCACTGCAAGGTCGGCTATGGTAGTATCTTCGGTTTCGCCACTTCGATGGCTGCTGATTACGCCAAAGCTGTGTCGTTTGGCCAGTTCAATGGCTTCCAGAGTTTCGGTCAGGGTTCCGATCTGGTTCACCTTCACCAGGATGGCATTGGCGCTCTTCTCTTTGATGCCTCGTGCCAGCCGCTGCGGATTGGTGACGAACAGATCGTCGCCCACTAACTGAATCCGGCTGCCCAGTTTGCTGGTGAGTTTCTGCCAGCCTGTCCAGTCGTCTTCCGCCAGGCCGTCTTCAATGCTGCAGATGGGGAACTTGTCGCAGAGTTTCACCCAGAAATCAATCATTTCATCCGTGCTAATGACCTTGTCGGGTGCGCTCTTAAAGAAGCAGTAACCGGCCTTGCCCTTTTTCTTCGCTTCTTCAAACAGTTCTGTAGTAGCAGGGTCAAGTGCGAACTGAATCTGGTCACCCAGCTTATATCCTGCCTTCTCGGTGGCAACACTCAGCACTTCGAGTGCTTCTTCATTGGTTTTCAGGTTAGGGGCAAAGCCACCTTCATCACCTACGGCTGTTGAGTAGCCACGATCTTTCAAAACGTTCTTGAGATGATGGAAGATTTCCGTGCCCCAGCGAAGTGCTTCGCTGAAACTGCGGGCACCCAGCGGCATCACCATGAATTCCTGCAGATCGACGTTGTTGTCAGCGTGCTTGCCACCGTTCACCACGTTCATCATGGGGACGGGCAGCACGCGGGCGTTGGCACCACCCAGGTAGCGGTACAGGGGTATGTTCAGTGCATCAGCGGCGGCGTGGGCTGTTGCCAGCGACACACCCAGGATGGCATTAGCGCCGTACTTGCCCTTATTCGGTGTGCCATCGGCTTGCAGCATCTGCTGATCGATTGCAGTCTGGTCGAAAGCATTCTTGCCCACCAGGCTTGGGCCGAGGATGGTGTTCACATTCTTGACTGCAGTCTGCACGCTCTTGCCGAGGTATCGTTTCTTGTCGCTGGTGTCACGCAGTTCTACTGCTTCATGCTCACCGGTGCTGGCGCCGCTGGGCACTGCGGCCCGGCCAAAGGCTCCGCCTTGCAGTTTGATTTCCACTTCCAGTGTTGGGTTACCCCGGCTATCCAGAATTTCACGGGCATGAACATGTTGGATTGCTGTACAAATCGACATGTATTGTCAGTCTCCTATCGAAAAAAATGATCAAGCGTGTCTGACACCCTTGCCAGCACGTTACATGTCCATGTTTGATATAGCATTACTTGGACTTGCCAGGCTTAGCTGAAGGCGCCAGTCCACCTGATTTTGCTGCAGGTGCTGGGGCACCCATATCTGGAGTTTTCAATTTCGAGAGTTTTACATTAGGATCAACAGGAACTTCCCCGCCTTTTTCTACTTTACCTTTATTATCCCCACAACCTGAAAGAATCAGTAGCAGGAATGAGCTAATAAAAATGGCCATGGTGTAACGCATACGCAACTCCAATACGATACTAAGTACAGTTATACAATTATAACTAACTCAAGCTGAGCACTTTCAGAAGGAGAGCCTGTCTAAAAGGCGATTTACCATCATATTGATGTGGTTCGCATCGTTGGCAGAATAGTGCATTCCTTGCCGCAAACGCTTGTCACACTTACTGTTATGGAAAACCATCCGTCAGATTTTGCTCAGTTTGAGTAACTAACAAATAAGGGGAGGAATATCCTCCCCAAATAGGTGAATTACCATCGTCATGTGTTTAAGGTTCAAGATTGCTGATATTAATCTGCGCACCATCACGCCATCCCCCTAGAGATTGGAGCGTAAACCATTCAGTAGATCCGCTGATATAGGGGGGGGTGTTAAGAAAAGTTCCGCCATCATTAGTATTTTCAAATTTGAGAGTACGCACAGAATTGTCCCCAAAACAGAACTGTGATCCCGCAGTATGGGTGCTGCCAAATTTGTACCATTGTGATGCATCGTTTCCAGAACGTTTGGCACTACCATTTCCCCAGTAAGTCTGCAATGCACCGACACCAACCCACGACAGTGCAGTGTCACGACCAGCAGCTAGATTAGCTCCAATGGTTTCACCAAAAATAATCGTATTGCTCGTGCCATCTTTGTTCGAAATCTGACCTAGCGTTAAGCTGCTGCGATTGGTCAATACTCCAACGTACTTATTAGCGGCCAATGCGGACGAGTCAGAAGAAAGAGTAACTTCTCCCAATAAGCCTGCGCATCCAACATAGTTGGTTCGTCCTAAGGCTTCGCCTAGAGCGCCAGTCAGTGTATCTGCTTGTTTATAGACAAGTAAGTCTGCAGGATTATTGGTAGTTATTAGATACACTATAGTCCCATTGGTAGTTGTTTCTCTTACCGTATCCGATGGGCATTCAAACATTTTCATCTTGGCTTGAGCTGATAGTTGATTCGCCGCAAGCGTCCACCATGGCAAGCGCGCTTCATTGATGTTCAGATTCATCTGCGTGGTGCTTAACGGTACTGGCCCGACAGGTAGCGGAAACATTTTCTGGGTATCGAGAATGCTCGCACGAACAGAATCGAGTTCCAGATATGGAAGCAGTGTAACCAAGACACCAACATAAGGACCGCCATTGGCTAAATCAAAATTGGGGTAAGTAGGCATTCCTACCACAGAATTGTAACTGCCTGGAGGGCACTTCTTGGTATCGTTGTGGTAATTATGCATGGCCAAGCCGATTTGGCGAAGATTGTTGGCGCACAACATCGCGTTGGCTGCTTCGCGAACGCGCTGCACCGCAGGTAACAGCAGGGCCATCAATAAGCCGATGATGGCGATGACCACCAGTAATTCAATCAGTGTGAAAGCTGACCGTCGTGAAGATGAGGCATGCTTCATCCAATGTTCTCCCATAAAAATCGGTTCAAGATGATGCCATGTTACCCCGGCAACATTACCAGGTAAATACCTTTGCGAGCCAATTGCATCTTTATTGAATACCAAACCTTTAGTACGAAATAAACACACTGGCTCATTTTGCTGTTGCACTTTGATACCATTTGTGCAGTTACAGCTTCGATGAATCCAACGATTTATCCTAACAAACCAACCAACACATTGTAAGCACAATGTGTGCCAACTGCGATACCTAATCCGCGATAATGAAACAATAGTCCAAAATAAACACCACCCATGCTCCGAAACAGGCAGATTTTCCATTCCCATGCTTCCCCTTGTGGCCCCAGGCAATGGGCTGCTGCAAAACCAAATGCAGAAATCATCAAGGATAATACCAAGGCTGTACGATCCTGCACCACACTTTTGAACAGCCAGTAGAGCAATCCAAAGCCCAACAGTCTGAAGAGAATCTCTTCAAAAATACCACTGCCCATCAACGCCACAGCCTGCAAAGTGCGAGTGTTAATACTCAGATGGGACAATTGAGAAGTCACCACAACTCCCAGCCCCCAGAGAGCCAGGGATAAGGCCAGACTTTCCAGAAACATGCCCGCTACTAATGTCCACGATTCGGGAGGCGATCTGTCCCACTTCACAACCGCCCAGCCAATACCGATGACTGCTATCATCAGACTGGGTAAATACTCTGCGGGCATCTGGTTCTGTTTGCACAGGTTCGCGAGCCACTGGTCTATCCCTGCCCGGTATGGCTGCATTCCTTCCATGGTCTGGTACAGCATGCTGCCTTCGTAAATCACCAGCAAAGGCAGGATGAAGAGCAGGCATGGCCAGGGATGTCGGGTTGATGACCAGTAGAAATTCATGAAATGGTTACACCACCCTTATGATGTGTCTGTCGCGCACTACATCGAGGTCGAGAAATCTAAGAGATTCGTGGTTACTGCCCATGACGATGATCGGCTTCCAATCACCCGAAGTCGCCAACTGGTTCCAGGCAATGATCTTTCCGGTTGAACCATCCGCCAGTTCAACCAGACTACCCACGGGTGCACTGGCCCATGGCAACAAGAGCAATGCTGCAATCTGGTCCAGTCTTCCTTGCCTGGCCTCCTGCAACACCAACTGCACCGCTTTGCGTGTGGAATAGGCTTCACGATGAGGACGAGGCTGGCAAAGCGCTGCATAACTGTCTGCCACTGCCAATTGTCGTCCCAGATCAATCAATTCCTGCTGCTTCAGTTTCATGGGGTAACCACTGCCATCAAGCCGTTCGTGATGCTGAGCAATGGCGAGGGCTACATCAAATTCTTCAGGCTTCAAATAGGGTCGCAAACGTTCTGCCAGCCAGGGAGCGTGATGCCGCCATTGTTGACGGGTGGTGCTGTTGGTCTGTTCCTGGGCAGCCAGTACTTTCACGGGCAGCCTGGTCATACCTAAATCGTGAAGCAGCCCTGCGAGGATGGCATTCTGAATATGCCTGGACGAAAATCGCACGGGATGCAGCATCCGCTGCAATACCTGAGCTGTGTTCAACCCATGCGAAGCTGCCCAGAGAAATGGTTCATCGGGTGTCGCCTGGTACCACCACAGCGGCGGAGCCTGCAACAGATATTCCCGGTACAAATGATTGGCTAACTCTCTTACTCCATCGAGTGGCCAGATGTCTTTCTGAATGGCATTCTCGAACCATTCCGTGAGCTGGCTGCGCTGGTCTTCATGGTTGTTAAGGATGCGCCGCTGCTGGCTTTGCAGATTCAAGTGCCGAGTCACTTCATCAAGCACCAGGCGGATATCCTGAAGTTGAGACTGGTTCGCTTCACCAGTTTCCAATGAGCGTATGGTCAGGCGAAGCATCGCCAGGTTCTGCTGCAGTCCGGGCGTATCGGGTGTCTGTCCCAGGCCTTTCAGCTGTAACAGTAATTGCTTGGCTCGCAGCAACTGCTCGCGCAGGCCCATCTGCGGCCCGGTATCTTCCGGATCGCTGTCTACCAGCGAAGCAGCGCTGGCATGAGACAACAACCGCAGCCGGGGAGGCAACGACAGCGTTGGCGTGGTTTGATCTGTCGGGAATTGTGCCATAAGTTTTCTGATGCCAGTCTGGATGCAGATTCTCGCATCGCTTACTTCGACTGGATGCAGGTGTGACTTGATTGTCCGGTTGCGTTTTCAGGAAATGCGATGGCAAACTGTAACAGTTCCGCGACGTGTAGGGATCGCACAGCACCTTGATGGTTCAATGATTGCCCGAACGAGTGAAGAAGCTCCGTCGTACTATGACCCACGCCAACCAGAACCAGGGCAACATCGCTGCAGTTCGGCCCCACCATGGGGAGTGCAAATGCAATGGAAGCTCAAAACAATAAAGCGATCCTTCAGAAACGATTCTGTCCAAACTGTGGAATTTCTCCATGTAAAGTTTGGAGAGCGCTCCTGGAGCGCCTGTCACCGGGCGCATGTCAAATGTGTGTTCACGGCGATTACCTGGCTGATCATCTACCATGGTGGTGTACATCGCTTTGGCAATCGTCGGCTTCACCCGTGCCACCAGGTTGTTGAGTATAGCCCACTTGCCTTCAAGTAATTCCAAACGTTTAACCCAGGGAGATCGGGTGAGCAGCAAATACTGATACGATCCAGGCAACCAGTTGTGGAAAGAGATTGTGGTGGAATACGGTAGTACGATCGTACATAGATTTATCAGTTGACCATCCTGAATGGCAAAATGGTAATGTGTTTTTTCTGGATGCTCTTCATAGCTTTCGCCGCTTAGTTCGTTTCCCGAGACATAGAGTTTCATGTTTGTGTTGTGTAATTCTTCTGAGAACGGCACTCTCTGAAATCCCTGGTCATCCACTTTGAAAATGCTGTATTGAGAATAAAAGGAGTTGCTAAAGAGGTTTTTGTTTCGGTTTGCAGCACCTTGGTGAATCTCATTCAGTGTTAATTGAATGTGAGGCTCAGTAGCCAATGAAAAGGTTATAATATGTGGCCCTTGCCAACTCACACATTTTAAATGCGCTGTTTTATCGCGGTAATGCTGGATGCATTTGCCAGTGGTGGTATCGTAGAGAAGCAATCCTTGGGAATCTGGTCGAAACAGATTGAAAAGTTCATCTCCTTCAAACACTTTGCGACCTTTAGCAATGGCTCGTTTCTCTGCCACTCTTTCGTCGCCCCAGGATTCTGTTACAACAGCACGCTTACCATCGTCTGAGAATTGCCAGTGAGCATGAAGGCGATTCTTGGGAACCGGCCATTGCGAGAGCATTTTCAAAGGTTGATCGGGATGATCTGGTAACTGCCATGCCTCGTACCATGCTGGCAATTCAACCGATAAAGAATTCGCGAAATACTCCAGGGCATACGACAGGAAGGGATTGGTTGGATAAATAATCTGCAGAAAACGCTGCGACCAATTGTAGCGAACAAAAAGAATCTTACTTTTGATGGGCCAGGCAATTCCATGCGAAAACGCACCAGGATAGTGCCAGGTGTGAACTGCTTTTTGCTTGTTGTCTTCCTTGAATCGCCAGGAATAGAGCACGTAACCGATGCCGTTCCCGGATTTCTCCATTGCAGGCCACCAGACAACATCATCGTGAATTCTGGGAACGAAAAGAGTTTCCCCTCTTCGAAGAATGTTGGGATCACTGGTTGATAGTCGATAGAGTTCGCGACCTGTCTGTTTGTCAAGTATCACTAAACCCAGAATGTGAACATTCCCAGCAACCTGACCAAACTGATACTCAACAGCCAGCAGATACGGGCCGTTCTCCTGTTCAAATTGAGGATACAACACTTTTCGTTCAGGCAGCGTAATGGACCAAAGTGGGCGAGGTGACATCAACTTATCGACACCCCACCAAAGGAAACATGAAGCAGCAACACAGGCTACTACATGCCCTATCTTTAACCAAGGCTTGTGAATCTTCGACCTGTTGTCCGTCATGAATTCGAGATGGATAGATTTATCATCTGCATAATACCGTACCTGTAAGACTGGAAAAAGAACATTTGTCAGATGCCCTCATTTCGATGGCAACCGGATGTATAATCCACTATCTCCCAGGCAAGTTGCAGAAGAAAAGTCGGCTGGATGTTAAGCTGAATGATAAGTGGGTTTTACCATGAGTTCTGGAGAGATACTCAACGATCAAGAATCAAAGTTACCCAACTATGGCCGCAACCATTCGATGTATGGCACAGGATTGCGGTGGATGAGCATTGAACAGGTTTCGCCTGACAAGGTCAATGCAACGCTTTGGGTGAGTTTGATTTTTATCCCACTCATACCGCTGCGGCGCTGGCTTTGCCGTTTCGCAGGATACGATGGCAGCCTGGTATTCCTGGCGCATGAAGTAGAATCACCCTTGCTTGAAAAGCTGGAAAGAACGCCGGTGACTCTCAGTTCTGTCCTGTCCACTTACGTCTGGGCTTTGGTTACTTGTTGTTTTCTCTTTAGCCCCATTGCGTTCATGATCTGGTGGACGAATCAGCGGGCAGCGTTGCCTTTCGAGATCGTTCTGATCTTCTTCTGGATTATTGTCGTTGGTTTGTTCCCCTTCTGGAATGTGAAACGTGAGCGGGGCATCCTCGAAGCAATCCGCGGGCAGGAATATGCACAAGCCTGTGAGTTTCAGCGGCTGCAAACCAAAGAATACAATAAACGTAACTGGGAACAAACTCATTACTTTCCACTCTGGGTCTATTTCATCGCAGGTATCGCTGCGTTCTTTATCGCAAACGAGTTAGCAGACTTCCTCGGCTGGAACAACAAGGAAGTGAAATCAGTCTTCTGGGTTGCTTTCACTATTCTCCTCAATCTTCCGGTCTATTGGCTGGATCGATATCTCAAGAAACAACAGTTGGCCAGAGAACAGCAGGCTTCTGATATATACTGATTTTGGCTGACAAGAAAGAACCCCCTCACCCCCGACCCCTCTCCCTCCAGGGGAGAGGGGAGAAACTATGTCCAATCAATCAGATCGCATCTTTGGTCAACGCATTGACGGCGTGGAGTACCAACTTAGGCCAGGCAGCTATGTGGTGATCCAGCACGAGGGTCGCGTTGCCATCGTGAAAGCAACCAGCGGATATTGTTTGCCGGGCGGTGGTGTGGAGCCGGGCGAAACTCCCGAAGATACCGCCATCCGCGAATGCTGGGAAGAAGTTGGCCTGCGTGTGAGGTTGATCAGATTGCTGGGCTACGCGGACCAGCTTGCCTACGGCATACCCGAAGAACGCTACTTTCAGAAACAATGCACGTTCTTTCTTGCTGAATTGGCTGAGAGCGAACGAGGGCCAGGGGAACACGATCACGAACTGCACTGGATGACGAGGGATGAAGCACTTAACAGTTTGGTGCATGAGAGTGAGAGGTGGATACTCGCTGAACATTCACTGAATTAGTTCAGTAGGACATGCTGTTCATGTCTCCCCGAATCAGGTGATGCCACAACAATGCATTTCACCTAGCGCACAAATCTTTTTGTTACCACAAGCGATGGTGAGGCACGCACAGCGTGCCCTACTACAATACCTCCATGAACCATCTAGCGAACGAAACCAGCCTGTATCTGCGTCAACATGCTTCCAATCCGGTAGAGTGGTATCCCTGGGGTGATGCTGCTCTCAGCAAAGCCAAGGCTGAGAACAAGCCTATCTTTCTCAGCATTGGTTACTCGGCATGCCACTGGTGCCATGTCATGGAGCATGAGAGCTTTGTCGATCCTGACATCGCAACGATGCTCAATGAACATTTCATCAACATCAAGGTCGATCGCGAAGAGCGTCCCGATATCGACAACATTTACATGAATGCCACGCTGGCTCTGAATGGCCATGGCGGCTGGCCGATGAGTGTTTTCCTTACGCCTGATTTACAGCCTTTCCATGCGGGCACCTATTATCCACCAGAGCCACGCTACCAGATGCCTAGTTTCAGGCAGTTGCTGACTGCGGTCATCAATGGCTGGCGAGATAAACGCGAGATGCTCGTTCAGCAGGCTCAGAATGTGACCAATGCCGTCGTGGAACATGTCAGCCGTGAAGTGACAGGCAATGTTGAGCTTGGTGAAAACCTGCTCCGTGGTGCCGGGACCATGCTCAACAAGGCTCACGACATGCGCCACGGTGGGTTTGGTAGTGCACCCAAGTTCATGCACACGCTCGATCTCCGGCTGTTGCTGCGGCTTTCGGCACGATTCAACGATGAAGATGCAAAACAGATAGTTCTCTTCACGCTCGACAACATGGCTCGAGGCGGGATCTACGATCAGATCGCTGGTGGGTTTCATCGCTACAGCACCGATGCCCGCTGGCTGGTGCCTCACTTTGAGAAGATGCTGTATGACAATGCCTTACTGGTGCCTGTGTATCTCGAAGCGTTCCAATCAACAGGCAACCAGGAATTCCTGCGTACTGCTGAAGAAACACTCTCGTGGGTGGAAAGGGAGATGACCAGTCCGTCTGGTGGCTTCTACAGCACCACCGATGCTGACAGCGAAGGAGTGGAAGGCAAGTTCTTCGTCTGGTCGCAGGCAGAATGCAACGAGGTGCTGGGCGAAGATGCTGACTTTGCTGCAGGGGTGTTCGACATTACGCAGGCAGGCAACTGGGAAGGGCACAACATTCTCAATCGTCCGAAAACCCTGCATCAGGAACTGGTACTCAACAAGATTAGCGAGAAGGAGTTTCACGACAGGCTGGCACGCATCAAGATGAAACTGCTTGCGGCCCGCGAGAAGCGAATCAAACCCAACCGCGATGAGAAAATACTTGCAGCATGGAATGGACTGATGATTGCAGCTTATGCGCAGGCTGCACAAGTCACCGGCAACAAGCATTATGCCGACATGGCCAGCTGGGCTTCAGACTTTGTGCTCACTCGCATGCGCCAAGTCGATGGCAGGCTGTACCGCGCCACGCTGGAGAATGGCCAAGCAAAGTTAAATGCGTACCTGGAAGACTATGCCTATGTGATAGATGGATTGCTTCACCTGGTCGAAACAACCTGGCAACCGCGTTGGTTGCAGGCTGCCAGGGAACTTGCTGACATTATGATTAAACAGTTCTGGGATGCATCTTCACCAGGGTTCTTCTTTACAGGTAATGATCATGAATCATTGATCTACCGTGAAAAGCAGATCAACGATAATGCAACTCCGAGTGGAAACTCTGTGGCGGTAACGGTGTTGTTGAGGTTGGCAAGAATCACGGGCGACAATCGATATCTGCCTTACGTGGAGAAAGTATTGCGGCATTACGCTCCACTGATGGAAAAGCAGCCTATGGCATTGGGACAACTGTTCCTGACGTTGGATGATTGGCTGGGGCCAGTCGATGAGTATGCCATCTTGCCGGGCATACAGGCAGACGACGCTGAAGCGGCTTTACGATTGCTGCATCGAAAGTACATGCCTCGCAAACTGGTGGTCGGCCCGCCTTTGAAAATTCCATTGCTTGAGCATCGCAATGCAGTGGATGACCAGGTAACAATCTATCATTGTGTGAATCAGACTTGCGAACAGCCTTGGGTGGGAGTGCAGCAGATTACGAGCAATCTAAACTAATCCGTTTGCCCATATCTCCTGAACTTGCATCGTTCAAATTGCCGATAGCGATAAAGACATATTCTTTATGGTCGATAATATGTTGCGGTATGTTTTTACAGGAGTTGGGCTGCTTTTATTCGTGCTGCCCACATTTGCTCAGGATTTGTTTCCAGTCAGACCCAATACCAATGAGGCGAGCGCTGCACCAACAATGATGATGCAGCAGGAAATAGATCGCGGTTCAAGGATCGATTCACTGTGGACCATTCGCCGGCCACGCCGCGATGCACTGGGTCAGGAACAAGGAACCCAAGGAAGCTTTGAACGGCCTGATGAAATTGAGACAGATCGTGATTCATTTACTCCTGCTGTTACGACGGTAGCTCGTCATCGAACGATCCTGGAATCAGCATATACTTTCACTGATTTTCGACATGGTGGAGAAGGGCATAGCTTTCCAGAGCTGTTGGTGCGTTATGGTCTCACGGATCGCTGGGAATTGCGTTTGGGTTGGAACTATGAAATCGCTGGCATACCAGCACTTGATGGTGAAGGTGCCGCTTTGCCTGACGAAGGCGGAAAAGAGTTTGGCAATCGCGTAACGTATGGTTCTAAATTCCGACTGACCGAAGCGGAAGGCTGGATGCCCGGCAGCGCGATCATCCTGGCTGGTGCCACTCCGACAGGCGGTCCGGCAACAGATACACACTTCATTGCTACTTATGTTTTCGGATGGGAATTTGCTAACCGATGGAAGCTCGACGCTTCATTCCGCTACGGCACCGGTAGTGAAGAGGAAGACCGCTTCAACGAATGGGCGCCTTCTCTTGTGTTGAAAGTACCGATAGGGGAGAAGATCAACACCCACGTTGAATATTTCAGTATCTTCTCCACTGGCAAGGAAGAAGCGATACGTGCTCACTACTTCAGCCCAGGCGTGCATTTTCTGGTTACAGAGAATTTCGAAATCGGTGTGCGAGTTGCCTGGGGATTGAACGAGCAAGCTACTAACTTCTTTGCCAATGCCGGTATCGGCTGGCGTTTTTGATCGATATGTTGTAGTCAGTTTTCTTTGACTACCATTACATCATGCCTTAGCATGGCAAGATACACCGGGATGTCATCATGAAGCTGTTTACTATTATTGTTGCTTTACTGAGCACTTTACCTGCATGGGCTGAGGACAAGCCTGAGTCTACGTTTAAATTGCTGGGAGGTTGGCGTATCGCGGGTGAATTTGCCCGTGGTGGTATCGCGATTGATCACGCGAATCGCAAATTGTATATGGTTGGTCATGCACAGCGAAATGAGGTGTATGAATATGAGTTGCCTGAACATGGAATTGGTAATGATCCAGCATCGTGGCCAAGGGTTAATATTGTACGCACCATTAAAGGCTGGTGGGAAGGTGGCTATGCAAATAGCCTTGCGTTTTATGAGGGAAAGCTTTGGGCTGCCCCACGAATGTTCTATGACATGAAACCGCCTCGCAACCTCGTACTTTATGCCATGTCAGGAGAAACTAAAAATGTCTTCTTGCCTCGACAGCAGTACGGTGGATTCGTCAAATCGGCTGGCAAGTTTCCTGAAGTAGGAGGCGGTGGTTATGAATCAGGGCAAGGCACATCATTTGGACCTACACTTGGCACACTGGATGGAAGAAAACTGATCCATCACGATTTCAGTGGGAAATGGGATACTCGTGAAAAGCGAGAGCCCAATTATTACCCTGTTACAAATAAAGATGGATGGACCGCACTTATGCCTCGCGAACTCAATGGAAAGAAGGAAGGCCGTTGGGCTTGCGACAGGATTTACGCTGGTGGCATACGGTTGCCCTCAGGAATCTATTACTGGCCTAGCATGGGAATTGGTGACATCGATTACAATCGGCAGAATGAAACCTTCGCAGCGAAAAACCTGACATATCAGTACCGCTATAACCCCGAGAATTATCAATTGATTGGCTGGAAACTGCTTCCGGACATGGGCATTGTGATTGGCCAAGAATTGTCTCCTGATGGCAAACTCCTGTATTTGTGTATTCGAAGTATCTGGAAAAGCGGTATGTACAAGGTAGACAACGCAGTCATGGTTTTTGAAGTGAAATAGTCAGCAATTGTACACGTTGTCTCTTTTATTAATAATCCAATATCATAACACCACGCTGGGGGTGTCTTTCCCTATTTGCTGAAAGCGGATAGCTGAAAGGCTGAGAGCATACCCCGACTGACCCGATCCGGATCATGCCGGCGTGGGCAAGCGACTTACTGAACCGTTCTGGTTCCTGTTGCTTCCTCGTGCCGTCATTGGAGGAAGCATCCATGACCACGCAACTCATCGCTGCCCGCGCTGGAAAAATCACTAACGAGATGGAATTCGTCGCGCAGCGCGAAAACCTTAAACCCGAGCTCATCCGCGATGAAGTAGCCCGTGGCCGCATGGTCATCCCGGCCAACATCCATCACCTGGCAGGCCACCTTGAACCGATGTGTATCGGCATCGCTTCCAGATGCAAGATCAACGCCAACATCGGAAATAGCGCTGTGACGGGAAAGATTGACGACGAATTGGAGAAGTTGCACACCGCAGTTCACCTCGGTTCAGACACTGTGATGGACCTCTCCACAGGCGGCAACATCGACCAGATCCGCCAGGCTATCATCGATGCGAGCCCGGTTCCCATTGGTACCGTGCCCATCTATCAGTGCGTGCAACAGGTGAAGGACGCCAAGGATATCACGCCTCAGCAGATGCTCGATATGGTAGAGCACCAGGCGAAGCAGGGTGTTGACTACATGACCATTCATGCCGGTGTGCTGATCCGCCATGTGCCGCTTACTCGCAACCGTGTGACAGGCATTGTCAGCCGCGGTGGTTCGCTGATGGCTGAGTGGATGATTGCTCACCACAAGGAAAATCCCTGGTACACTCACTTCGATCAGCTTTGTGAGATCATGAAGGCTCACGATGTCACTTTCAGCCTGGGTGATGGGTTGCGTCCTGGCTCACTGGCTGATGCCAATGACGATGCTCAGTTTGCTGAACTCGAAACGCTGGGCGAACTGACACTGAAGGCCTGGTCGCATGGCTGCCAGGTGATGGTCGAAGGCCCAGGGCACATCCCCATGCACCTGGTGAAGATGAATGTCGAGAAGCAGATGAAGGTCTGCCACGAAGCGCCGTTTTATGTTCTTGGCCCGCTCGTCACCGACATAGCACCGGGCTATGACCACATCACCAGTGCTATTGGTGCTGCGATTGCCGCTGAGGCCGGTGCTGCCATGCTCTGTTATGTCACGCCAAAGGAGCACTTGGGCCTGCCTAACAAAGATGATGTCCGCCAGGGTGTAATTGCCTACAAGATTGCCGCACATGCCGGCGACATTGCACGTGGCCGACCAGGCGTGCGTGACCGCGATGATGCTCTCAGCAAAGCGCGATTTGATTTCGACTGGAATAAACAGTTTGAATTATCTCTCGATCCTGAAACCGCTCGCAAGATGCATGACGAGACCTTGCCTCACGATGTCTTCAAGAGTGCAAAGTTCTGTTCGATGTGCGGCCCGAAGTTCTGCTCGATGCGCATTACCCAGGATGTCCGCAAGCTCGCCGAAGATGCAGAGCGTGTGAGTTTGAATCTGGTGGGTTAAACGAACTCCTAAGGCTGCTTCACATTCTCAAACCGAGCAGATTTCAGTGTCCAAGCTTTGCCTGAGACTAGTTCTGCGCTGCCGCCTTGGGCGAAGAAACGGGCCTGGGTGGCGCGTTCGCCTTGAGGGAAAATCTGCTGGGTGACGCATTGCCTGCCGTTGGCAAACACTTCCAGCACGGGGCCATCAATAAATATTCGCAGCTTGAGCAGTTCATCCGGCTTCAGTTCAAGTGGAGCATCTACCGTCAACTTGGGTGCATGATGGCTGCCATACCCATCGAGTGGGCCAGCGGAGTACTTTACATCCTTGCGAAGAGTTGACTTGCTCATGTCAATACTGATGGTCTTCTTCACTGGTGAATACCGAATGACGGTTTCCTCTTTCGTAACAGGATCGCAGAATACCTTGATGCCGACTTCACTGGCGGTGCGAACCCTGATGTTTGCTTCGATCTCCAGCGATTTGCCATCAACCCGGCCCAGAGGCAATTGACCGTTCTGTGTTCTCATGTAATTGAGCTTGATTTCATTCTCGCGGAGTGCCTGCAGTTCGGGAACAGGCTCAATGGTTAATTGACCATCTGGAGATAAGCCCAGCACTCTCGGCATGCTCTGTACTCCAGAACCAGTTGCCCGTTGTGTGGTCATCTTGCGTGGATCGGTAATCCAGGCCCAGAATATCCTTCGACCTTTATCATCCAGCAGGCTTTCAGGGGCAAAGTAGGTGCCACCGGGCCAGTTCATGCGGATGTGTTGCTCCGGGAAGAATTTTTCCTTAGCTGGATCAAATGTACCCAGATACACACGTGCCCCGACTTTATGACTGATGCACAGCAATGCATGCTTGTTGCCGATTTTGAAAAAGTCGGGACAGGAGCAGTCCTCGCCATCTACCGTCCAGTTCATTTCTTTATGTTCAAAAAAGGCGTGCTTGGGTGTCCAGTTGACTAAATCGGGTGATGTGCACAAGTAAAGCGTGTCTTTTTTGTCGGGCAAATTGTTCCCGCCCAGCAGACACCAATACTGTCCACCTTCAAACCACAGGTATGGATCCCATACAGTGTACTTCCCGAAGTTCGGCTCACCCTTTTTGGGCATCGGAACGACAGGATTGTTGGCATGCTTCTTCCATTTGATCAAATCATCATCCTCTGCGGTGGCGACACACACACCGCCGTTGATGCCAAACCAGCAAAGCATCGGCTTGCCTTCTTTGTTGATAAAGGCGTTGCCTGAAAAAATACCGACATCCGTGCCATGCAGTTCCGAAAGCAGTGCAGGGGGATGGAACGTCCAGTTCACCAGATCAGTGCTGGAAAGGTGTCCCCAGCAATGTCCGCCATGAGGCCGCTTCGGATCCTGATAAATGTACATGAGGTGATACTTACCCTTCCAGAAGATGCAGCCATTGGCATCGTAAGGCAACGCCACCCCTTCGTGAGGCCGAGCAGTAACGTGCCATGCTGGCCACAGTTCTGTTTCACGGGTACGAGTCGGCATACCACCTACCTGGAAAAAACTGACGCCGCCAGGCAAACGCAATGCCCCCGATTCCAGTTTGGCTTGACCAAGTAATTTACCAGTAGGGAACATGCCCATACGGTCATCCAGTTTGCCGGTGCTGAAATCCCACCATGCCAGAGGTTTGATGTTGGTGAGTGCACCCGGTTTCATCACGCCCAGTGCATCGGCAGAGAGTGCATGTGAGTAGATACGAGCATCCACAATGCTGCCAGCAAAGCATGCCCTATCGCTTGCATCGAGATGACGCAGCCCCATCACCACCGTGCTTTGCTCATCAAAACGAACGGGTTCTGAAACTGCGCTTTCTGAAATAGTTATGCCATCACGGATGATGCGTACAGTTTTCCCCTGATACACGATGGCAATCTGAACCAGTTGATCCGTCTTGGCAGTCTCAGCAGGCCACTTGGATTGATCCGTTGGTGTGCGATGAAAAAACTCGCTGCCCGGCATCCATTTCGCAGGCTCCTTCTCGCCGAATACGATGGCATCAAAAGCCCCGTCGCTGTTTTCAATGGTCAGTACACTTCCGCCTCGTTGCGTAAGGCTGTCGATCTTCACCCAGGCTACCAGAGTCTTGTCCGTCAGCAGCCAGGTGCGGGAAAGCTGAGCGTGTGCAGGAGTAAAAAAGAGAACGAAAGCCAACAGGCCGAAGAGATACTGTTGCATGATAAGCCCGGCAAGTGTGAGTTCTTCTCAGTGTAGAGGAAGATAGCCCACTGGGCAGTAATGAATATGCGTGTACGTCACTTCCCATCCACAGCACAGCGAGATTGATTGTCAGCCCACCACTGCTGCCAGGTTTTCTGCATCGATTGGCAACTCATTGGCGCTGCGGCTTGCCAGGCCTGGGTGGAATATCCAAGTTCCTGACCTGTCAACCTCTTCAACCCTGCTGCGATGCCAGCCCGCACTTGTGGATCGCGGTCTGTTAACAATGGAATGAGTTCACCAATGGAACGTGGCTGTGCCAGATCAGCCAGCAGGCGAGCCGCTTTCCTTCGTTTGAAATCCTCATCACGGGATCGATCAGATTGCAGATACCGTATCAGCGGAATTACAGCGTGATCGCCCAACAGACGAATCTCCTCATCCAGCAGGAACTCCATCTTGGTATGGCCAATGCCTGCAAAGATATCATTGATGCGGCGGGACAATTCCGGGTTATCTCGCCCTTTGAGCACCAGAATTTCATGTACCCAGTTGGTTGCCTGGCATAATTCAAATTCCTGCTTGGGTAATTTACTTTCCTGCTGCTTGTCCACCAGAAATTGATGCCCTGAGCCTACTTCGAAAATCTTGCCCTGGTTCTCCACCCGAGTGTTACCTTCCAGAACCGAGAGCATGGTTCGATCAGGCAAATGTGCAAGATCGAACTGAGTGCCCAGCGCTGTCACCGTCATCGTGGCGGCAAAAACCTGGAAAGGATCAGGCGCTTTCGCGACCGTTGACCAGACCTGCCCTTTCTGCAATCGAATTTGTCGTGGGCTATTGAACACCATCTCCGTGCCATGATTCAACCTGACTTCAGAACCATCGGGCGTACGAAACTCACACCGGCCTCGTTCTGACGTGCGCACTGGAACTCCACACCCAACCAAACCGCCGGTGGGCATTGCCGTCCAGTTGCCGTCTTTCTGTATTTCCACTGCACCGCTGGCAACTGTGAGTTGCATTGTTGACGCAGGAGAAGGGTTCACATTAGCTAGGTCTTGAGCCGGATTGATCTGTCCTGCAGCTGGACGGGGCAGCCACAGCCAGGCGAGGAGAAACCCTGCCGCTGCAGCTGAGACAGCCAGCAACCATGTTCGCCAAGGGGTAGTACTGATGGACTTATTCTGCCATGGAACTATGACTGGCTTCACTTCAGCCAGAACCGCCTCAGCGATTTGATGGGCATGCTGTTGATACGGCTGCATTTCTAAATGCAAACGCTGATCAAGTGTACGCAATTCCTCAGCCAGTGCTCGGCATGCATCGCAGCGCTGAACGTGCGTGGCAACCTGTTGCTGCAGTTCTGTAGGCAATTCGTCATCGATCCATGCGCTCAGATGTTCAATGATTGAGTCGCAGTTCATGGTCTGGACTCCTGGGGACAAAGTTTCTGTCGTAATAGCATCCGAGCTTTGGTCAACCTGGCATTCACGGTTGCAGAAGAAACCTGCAGAACGGTTGCCAGTTCCTGGTATGTCACATCCTGGTAATAGTAAAGGAGCAACACTTCACGAGACTCCTCAGGCAATTCAGCCAGTGCCAGTGATAATTCTTCCTGATGTTCTTCCGCTGGGCTGATAGGTCGGCCGGGTATTTCATTAGCCAGGTTGGTTTGGCCGTTCAGAGAACTGAATGGCACCGTGGTGCGTGCCTTGGCTTTCAGCCAATCAAGGCAAACCCGGCGGCCAATGCCCCGCAGCCAGGCGCCAAAATGTTCAGGCACCTGCAGCGTGTTCAGGCTTCGAATGCCGCGCAATAAGGTTTCCTGAGCCAGATCGGGAGCAACATCTCCCCGCCGTACCAGCGCATGACACTGCGCAAGGATTCTCCCCGACCAACGGTGCACGAGTTCCGTCAGTGAAGCAGTATTGCCTGCCCAGATTTGACGGACCAGCTCACCGTCCGTCATGAATGCTCCTTAAAACCTTGCCAGTTTTCGGTGTACACTCTCAAGGTACGCCTTCTTAGTAGAGCATCATGACAAAGTTATTAGGAAAAATGCAGAGAATAATCTGCCATGCAACAGAAAGTACATTTCATCTTTTCTGAGTATCTATGATTTGCCACTTCTCCAACTGCCTTCGCATCGCAGGCAGGCTCATGCTGACCAGGGTGAATTCGCCACCACCTGCTAATATTCCTACCACCTTGCCTTGTTGATCAATGAACGGCAGGCCGACCAGTTCTTCAAAATCAAACCGTTCCAGGGGTTGAAGGTACATTATTTTATCATTGACATTCATGATCCGGCATCGATAAAGCTGCTGTGGCTTTTTCATCGGATCGCCCACCAGCCAAACCAATTGATCCTTGCTCGATTCTTGCGCGAGCGACAAGCCAGGCAGCTTCACCGTGTTGGGTAATGGCCAGTCTGCCATGTCTTTTCCCATGTCAGGATTTTCGAGCATGTTCACCGGACGATCTTCTGTGTGTTCACCCAAATGTTGCGGTGGACCTTGCAATTCTTCTAGTCGCAAACTTAAAGTGGATGCCAACCGGATGCGCTTCACCCTTTCCCATTCAGCTTGGCTCATGCAACTTGCAGTGGTGACTACATACTGCTTTCCGGAATGAAGAAGAAACGCATTCACAGTGAGTGGCTTATCTTGTGCCTCATACATGGTGAGCCTGAGAGTGGCACCCTCAGGCAGCGGAGGAAGTGTCAAGTTCGTGGTTGGTTTGGTTTCTTTCTGTGGTGAAACAGATGCGATCGGTTTGGTATTCAATGGCTCCGTATTGGTATTCTGACTGAGTGAGGTTGTTCTTGGAATTACGTTTTGCTGAATCAAACGATAGACCAGCACAATAATCAGAAGAAACGCAAGAAGAAAAGCAACGAGAGCGGGCAGGCTTACCCAAAACCCGCGTCCATCATCACGTGTTCTCGATGATCCCGAATTACTCATGCTTTCCAGTGCTTACGAATGAAGTCGTAACCTTCCTGGTAAACTTCTTCGCGTGAAGTGAAGAAATCACGCCAGACACGGGTGGCTGCTGCCAGTTCAGGCAGTGCCCGGCCAAAGGCTTCGATGACCATCCAGCCATCGTAACCCGTCTTCTTGATGGCCTTGAACGAATCGGCCCAGCGGACTTGGCCTGTGCCCGGCGTGCCTCGATCATTTTCACTGATGTGGACATGGAACAGATGCGGAGCCACAGTGGCAATGGCACTGACGGGATCCTTTTCTTCGATGTGAGCATGGAAAGTATCGTACATGCAGCCGAAGTTGGGATGATTAACCTGCTTCACAAAGGCTGCGGTATCGACGGCAGTATTGATGAAATAACATTCAAACCGGTTGAGGTATTCAATCGCCAGTCTGACTTTCGCCTGTGCAGCATATTCAGCTACAGTACGCAGGGTCTCTGCTGCAAACTTCTTTTCATCCTTCGTGGCGCCGGTACCACTGAATACGCCTAGCGGTGAATGGTAAGGCCCGCAAAGCGTTTCGCCGCCAAAGGCATGAATCATATCGATCACCCACTTCAGGCGATCAACGGCGGCCTGGCGAATGGCGGCATCGCTGCTGCTCGGATTGGTTTCTGGTCCGACCACCGTGACTGCTGTGGAACGCAATCCCTGGTTCTTAAGCTCTCGGCCTATGTTCTGGTATTGGGCGAGGGTGCCATCAAAAATAGGTAACTCCACGCCATCAAAGCCGGTAGCTCTGATAGCTGCGATCACAGGGAAATGTTCTTCGGTGACCTGGGAAGTCCACAACAGCAGATTCATGCCAATGTTCATGGAGGAAAGCCCTGAAGTAATTCAATCGTTGAAACTCAGATGGACATCTTACATGGTTCAGTGGGAAAAGGTGATGACAAAATATTGTTACATCGGAGATGTGATGACTACAAACCAATGTGATGACTACCAACCATGCAGCCTGTAGAATGTAATGGGATAATTAACTTGTCTGCGAGACAGTATGCGTGTGATTCTTGCCAACCCGCGGGGCTTCTGTGCGGGTGTGAATATGGCGATTGAAGCACTCGATCAATCCATCAAACAGTTTGGCACGCCGCTCTACGTCTATCATGAAATCGTTCACAATCGATACGTGGTTGACCGTTTCAAAACGCAGGGAGTTACCTTCGTTAACGAAATTGCGGAAGTGCCTAATGGTGGTACGGTTCTTTATTCCGCTCATGGCGTCTCGCCAGCATTGAGGCAGGAAGCCAAGGCTCGGCAGCTACGGGCCATTGATGCGACCTGTCCGCTCGTTACCAAAGTGCACATGGAAGCGATCAAATTTGCCAAAGACGGTTACCATATTCTGCTCATCGGCCATGCAGATCATGATGAAGTGATTGGCACCATGGGCGAAGCGCCAACCGTGATGACGTTGGTCGAAACAGTGGAAGATGTAGAGAAACTTCCTTTCACTACTGAGAGCAAGCTGGCGTATCTCACGCAGACTACGCTCAGCGTCGATGATGCAAATATGATCATTTCGGCCTTGAAAAAGCGGTTTCCGCAACTCATCGGGCCGAACAAGGAAGATATCTGTTACGCCACGCAGAACCGCCAGGAAGCAGTAAAAGAGCTAGCCAAGGAAGTTGATCTGGTACTGGTGCTTGGCAGTCAGAACAGTTCGAACAGTCAACGCCTGGCAGAGCTTGCCAAACTGATGGGCAAGCAGGCGCATTTGATCGATACGGTGGCGGAACTTGACCCGGCGTGGTTACTTAATGTAAAGTCGGTGCTGGTCACAGCCGGCGCGAGCGCGCCTGAAGTGGTGGTGCAGGACCTGATCGATTACCTGATCCGTTGCTACGGCGCCAAGGTCGAAACGCACACGGTAAGGGAAGAACATGTCAGGTTCCCATTGCCGAAAGAACTCAGGTTAGTTATGGCATAGTATTAAGAGAAGAAGTATAGTGAGCGTGATGCTATGGATGGCATTACGGCAATACCTTTTGCTGAGAGATGACAACATGTCGGAACGTATGGATGCAGCCGACGGCACTATCCTGTCGATGGTGCATCACCGCTTGAGTCGACACAACGAGCCTATGGCACGCAAAGGTCTCCACATCGCTCTGGTCTACAACACCTTTCAGGACAGTGCGCCTGAGAACCCGAACGACCGTGGTGGCATGGGCGATCTTCGCGCCATGATCCGCCGCCAGGCACGCGGGTTGCGAAAAGCTGGCTTCCAGGTCACTGTGTTGCCTCTCGCCTCGGATCTGCTGGCGTTCCAAAGACGTCTTCGCCGTCTGATGCCTGATGTCGTTTTCAACCAATATGATGATGTGGTTTACGGCGCCAAGTATGAAATGAGGCTGGCTGCTGTCGTCCGTATGATGGGCTTTCCGATCAGCGGTTCGCCAGCACTTGCGTTGGGCTTGTGCCGGGAGAAATACAGCACAGCTTGTTTGTTAGCCGGACAGGGCATTCCCATTCCGGGCGAAACTGCCATGCTCAGCAGCATCAAACAGGTGGATGAGCGTGATTGGCAATTCCCACTCATCGTACAGGCGAGTCAGGAGCATTGTGGCCTGGGGCTGGATCGCAACAGCGTGGTACATTCCAAGCGTGCCTTGCGGGAAAAAGTGCGACAGGTGGTGCGTGAGTTCAATCAACCGGCATTAGCGCAAAAGTTCCTGCCTGGCAGGGAGTTCAACGTCGGCCTGGTAGGTGGCAACAAGCTTCGCATCATGCCACTGGCTGAGGTTGATTACTCTCGTTTGCCGAGCGAGATTCCACCCATCATGTCGTATGCCGCTAAGAACATGGAAAACACGGTGGAGTACAAGAACACCTCGGTAGTGTGTCCTGCCCAGAATGTCGAGCCTGAGGTTGCCAAGCGTATTGGCCAGGTGGCAGCCCGGGCTTTCCGTGCAGTTGGCGGTTGGGGCTATGGCCGTGTTGATGTCCGTCTTGATGAGGATGGCACACCTCGCGTACTTGATATCAACTGCAACCCGCTACTTGATGAAGGCATTGGCCTGGCACGCAGCGCGGAGAAAGCAGGCCTCAGTTGGCCCAAGCTTCTGAAATTGATTGTCAATGCAGCGCTGGAACGCATGCCACACGATATCAGTGTGCCCATGCTGCCCCATAATAATGGCATGGCACGGGGCGCCCAGTTGATGACAGCGGGGAGTGTTGGGTAAATACTACTTTGACTTCTCTTTCGCTTCCGCGGCTTCGGTGCGGGTACCGATGATTCTAGCGGCCTGCTTGGCTGCCAATCCTACATGGGGATCGTTATACAGCTTGCGTAATGGCGGCAGGCTTTCCTTGGTGCCGATTCGGGCCAGAATCTCGATCGCCAGGTGACGTGTCTTCGGTTCGATATCGTTCAAAATGGGAATAACGCTCGGTTCTGCGCCAGGTCCCATTTCGATAAGGGCATCAGCAGCTTCCTTGTTGTCAAACGAACGCTCCTTAAGGCTGCGGGCAATCTCCTTGCTGGCCGAGATCACTTTGTTTTCGCCGTACCAACGCATAGCTGATTTTTTGAGGCCAAAGTCGTTGAGAAAAACGCCAGCATATTTGCCAACCATTTCTTTTTCTTCCTGGGTCTTTGCCCACTTCTTGAAGACTGGGAACAAATCGTCATGGTGACTCTTCAGATCAGATGACTCCATCATTTCGCAGGCTGTCTCCAAGACATCCTTGCGCAAATCATCGGAAACAGGCAGTGATTGCAGCATTCGCATGATCTCCAGTTTTTCATGGAACTTTGCATGCTTGAATGCCTTGAGCTGTTCTCGGGGACTCATGTTATTGAGATTCAAATCGGGCCTGGATATCGTTGGTGAATTATTCTCCGCTCCTCTGCCTCGACTCCTCGGCCTTGTTCCAGCCAGGTTCGTTCCCACCTGGGGAATAGTCACAACAAACTGACCGTAGGTTAAGCTATCCAACTTGAGATCACTGTACTCATCGGAGCTTTCTGCCATCGCTTGGCGAAAATCTTCTCTGGCAAGCATTCCGCTGATCAGAGTCTGAATTTTGGAGACCAGTGTCTGGCATTCTGCATCGTATTCGTTACGTTCCGCGAACGACAATCCGATGAACCGCAGATTCTTCTCCCGCGTACGGTCTATCAAGCTGTCCAGTTGGTCTTTGTACTTCTCGAATTCATCTGCAAATTGACGCAGTTGAAACGGAACACGAATCACTTCAGCCTGAAACGCAAGTGTTCGCAATGCCTGAACGCATTCCAGGAAAATTTGCTGACGCCCGCCGTTTTCATAATCCTCAAATTCATCTCGCAAAATGTTGGAACGAGGATTTCCTCGCTTCTGATTTGGCGAAGACATGACTCCACTGTACAAAGGGCTGACGCCTGCCTGAGCTATTGCCTGGCTGAGCAACGGGTTTGCGCTTAAACGTTCCTGCACTGCTTTGAACCGCGCTTCAAGAGGTCTCATCCTCTGAGCTATGGTGATCAATATCCTGCCTGCTTCATCCATGTCTTTGCTGTTCCGCGCACGCGCATCCAGGCGAGATTGAACCCGACGCATTTCGGTGCCAATGTTATCGAGAGTTTTCCTTGAATTGATCACGTCTTCAGGCGTGTTGATTTTTTCCAGTTCGCCAAGCATCATTTCGATGAGTTGGCACATACGATCCACCAGTGCATCGCCTGATAAATTTTCAATATCCTCCTTCTGCATGGCAGCAATCTGCTTGGTGGCACTGCCCGAAGATATCAGGAAATAGATGCCAATGCCGAGACCAGTCAGCGCTAAAAGACCGAAGCCGACACCAAGTACTATCGCCGCTGGAAAGGCGGATCGCCGTCGGATCGTTTTCTTGGCTCGTCGCAGAGTTGCAGATTTTTCAACGACTTGATGATTCGCTACGGAGACTAATCCCTGGCACCCGGCACAGCGTACCATGGGATGCTGCCGAGTCATCTCTTCACTGATCTTGACCACAGCTTTGCAGGCTGGGCATTGAAGGCGGACCATTGCATCCAACTATTTACTATTTTGACACAATATCTTGCCTGATTATCTTGGTGATTGCAAGCCGTCGTTATGCAGATTCATGACCGCTCTATGCCCACTTGGGTTCAACGCTGACTTCGCGCAGTTGCTGGTCGCGTATCACTTCCAGCATGACACCCTGGCCTGGAGGCACGCTGGCCAGCACGCGGTGGAGATCGTCCATGCCTGCAATGACTCGCCCTGCCGCAGTGACGATGACATCGCCTGCAGCCAGGCCGGCACGATCCGCTGGTTCCTGGGGAATCACCTCCACTATTTCGACTGCATG
Source organism: Planctomycetia bacterium (assembly GCA_016795155.1). NCBI lineage: Bacteria > Pseudomonadati > Planctomycetota > Planctomycetia > Planctomycetia bacterium. The sequence continues at coordinate 183,107 of JAEUIE010000003.1, forward strand.
ATCGCTGAGCAAATCCAGGTCGCGTGACAGCCAGCGGGGGACCAGTGCCGCTGAGACTCGTATGCCGAGCGACAGTCGCCGAACAAGACCATGACTGAGCAGTTCACTCACCACCCATCGGGCCGTGTTGCCTGGCACTGCGAAGCCCAACCCTTGCGCATAAGCAATGATGGCAGTATTTACACCAATCACTCGTCCGCGTGAATCGACCAGTGGTCCGCCACTGTTGCCTGGGTTTAGTGGAGCGGTATGCTGAATAATGTTCTCAATCAACCTGCCGGCCTGGCTTCGCATAGATCGCCCCAGTGCACTGACCACTCCTGTTGATACGGTAGAACGGAACCCAAACGGGTTGCCTACTGCAATCACCAGTTGGCCAGCGACCAGCAATTCGGAATCGCCCAGTTCAGTGTGGGGCAGATCGCGTGCTGCCACTCGCAGCAATGCCAGATCGGTAGCAGGATCATTGCCGATAAGATCAGCGCTCAGCTTGTCGCCATCTTCGGTCGTTACCTTCAAATTCCGTTGTCCCTGCACAACATGATTGTTGGTGAGGGCAATGCCATCTGGCGTAATCATAAACCCGGAACCGGTGGCTTGTTCTATTTCGCTAGTCACGGTCAGCACCGCAGGGCCTACCTGTTGCACCACCTGCACGACAGCCTGGGAATAGGCATCCAGCACATCGGATTCGCGAGACTGTTTGCGAACGGGTTCTTCGCTGGAACGGGATGTTGATATCCAACTGCTTAGCATGGTTGTTCCTTCAGTCACATAGAGCGTCTGACAGCATGAACCCCCTCACCCCCAACCCCTCTCCCTCCAGGAGAGAGGGGAGAAAACGGAGATCATGTCTGTATGAATGGTAAGGGAAACCATGCTGTCGCGTATTTGCTTGGGATATGTGGATGCAATAGACTGGCTACACGTAGATTTGCTGTGCACAAAACCTGTGGGAGTTCAATTATGCGATGGATGTTGCTTTCTGGTGTATTGGCTTTGATGACAACTTTGACTTCTCTGGGACAAGACACCCAATCGATGCGAGTCACCGTTGAAAATTTCAAGCGGGCTGAATCTGATCTCTATTTCGCCAAATTCGAGAAGGATGGTGGCTTTGGCAAGTTCCACCACGAACGGGAACTGGCCTCCATTGATCACCAGACAGTTATCCGTCTGAACCGTGATACGCTCTATTCGTTTGGCGTATTTGATCTTGATGCTTCACCGGTGACGGTGACACTGCCTGACCCCGGCAAGCGATTCATGTCCATGCAGGTGATTAACGAAGATCATTATGCACTCGATGTCTTTTATGCACCGGGAAAGCATTCCTTCACCAAAGAACTGGTTGGCACACGCTATGTCTGCCTGGCCATTCGCACTTTTGTAAATCCCAATGACACAGCTGATGTCAAGGAAGTGCATGCATTGCAGGATGCATTGAAAGTTGAACAGCAGAGCACCGGCAAGCTGGAACTGCCTCACTGGGATCAGGTCTCGCAAAAGAAAATCCGGGATGCGTTGCTGGCCCTGGTTGCTGCCAATGGTGGCATCGATTCCTCGAAAATGTTTGGCCGCAAGAACGAGGTTGATCCGGTGGAACATCTCCTTGGCACGGCAGCAGGGTGGGGTGGAAACCCACGCACCGCTGCACTCTATGCTGGGTCTGAGCCAAAACACAACGATGGAAAAACTGCTTACACGCTCACCGTCAAGGATGTACCTGTCGATGGCTTCTGGTCAGTGAGTGTTTACAACAAGGAAGGTTTCTTTGTCAAAAATGCAAAGAATGCCTACACGTTGAATAACATCACGGCCAAGCCCGCTGCCGATGGTTCTTACACCATACATTTTGGCGGCGATGAGAATGTTCCGAACTATTTACCCATCATACCAGGCTGGAACTACACGGTACGCATGTATCGCCCACGAAAGGAAATTCTGGACGGGCAATGGAAGTTTCCAGAGGCTGAAGCGGTGAAGTGAACCGAAGCTTATGGTGCGGATCGCTTCATGCCCTGCAGAGACTGTCGCAGGGTCGTAACGGTACTCTGTTTCTTAGATGTAATGTCGTTGCAAATGCACAGGGTCGAGTAGAGTACCACACGACCCTGGCACAGCTCCTTGGTTCGATTCGCGCGAGTGCTAATGACAAGATTTCCCGGCGTGGCGACACACCCTGCATAAGCTATTGGTCAACTGCGAACACGATTGCAAGTCCTCGGTGCACGGCTGCCCGATAGAAATTCTTCACTTCAACAAAATACTCCCACGTGTACTCGAAGTCGGTTTCGGTCAACTCAATTTCGTAACGATGGACCATGAATCCTCTTGGAATTCGACCAAGGGCGAAATATTGCGACCTGAACCAAGGTTGCTCAATTGCGTTGATTGCATTGTTGACGCGCCGAACTAGGTCTGGGTCGACGTATGAAATGATCCAGTTAGCCTGATTCGAGAGTTGTCTCGCGCCCATGACGCAAGATCGCATTGATTCGTCACTATGCTTGGCGTCGAGCCAACCACCGCATAAACAGCGATGCATGGCGTCCCATGACTTATCGACTAATAAAACGCGTCCATCATTTTCAGCTATAGCAAACAATGAATTTATGAATTCAAGGCGCTCATCAACCGATTTCAGTTCCAAAAGAGTTGCTGCCTCTGGAAGTTGCAGCGCAGTGAAGTAACCACGGCAAGCCAAATTACACCTGCTAACTGAAATTGGATAGAAACTTTTCTGCCAAACCCACACGGCTTTGCCATTAGGCTAAATGCTGCATTGTTCTATTGCAAGTTATAATTGTCCAAGCCCACACCCCTACCGGGGTGTGCAGGGAGAAAATTCACTCTCTCCAATTCCCGTGGCATCGCTTCGCTCAACCAACCGGCTACCATCTGGTCATCCATATCGGGATTAACAGAATTCACGGCAAAGATATCGAAGTGTGGCAACACACCCCGCATATGCTTTTATTTTCAAGGGGGCGGTTACTATAGGGCGGCCTCATTTATTGTGGGATTTGCGAAATGTAGGCCCTGATGCTCCGAAAAACCCAGTTTCTCCCTTGCCAGCCCACTTATCACCCATAATATTCACTTTCTCCCCTTAATCCGGGGAGATTTTTTCGTCTGAACAGGCTGAACGACTATGAAAGTACGATCCAGCGTTCGTCGTATCTGCAATAAGTGCAAGATCGTACGACGACACGGCAAGGTATATGTGATCTGCACGGATCCTCGCCACAAACAGCGGCAAGGCTAAGGGAGAGTTTGCATGCCCCGTATTATGGGTGTTGACATTCCGCCAGATAAGCCCACGCATATTTCGCTGCGCTATCTGTACGGCATTGGGCCGACTACTGCGGTCCAAATCTGTCAGCAACTGAACATCGATCCACAACGTCATGCCCGCGAATTGGGTGATGATGAAATTGCACGCATTGCCAAGATGCTGGAAAACGAATTCAAGGTAGAAGGTTTCCTTCGCCGCGAAATCCAGCAGAACGTGGCCCGCTTACGAGATATCGCCTGCTTCCGGGGCTTCCGCCATCGTCGCGGTCTGCCTGTCCGAGGCCAGCGAACCCGCACCAATGCCCGCACCCGCAAAGGCCCCCGCAAGACTGTGGCAGGCAAGAAGGGTGTGAAGGAAATGCGTGGGTAATCTAATAGCTGCTAACCTGTGGCTAGTAGATGAAAGAACAACTTAACCGCTTGTGAATGATGTAGCTCTCCACTGTGACCAGCTACACGGACAAGCAAGCACCCAAGAGCATAGATCGCGCTCCTGGGTCTTTTCATCGAATCACTGATCTGGAATTCAAGGCAGTAACATGGCCAAAGCAAAGAAGAAAAAAGCCAGGCGTAATGTGTCGCGAGGAGTCGCACACATCCTCGCCACCTTTAACAACACCATTGTCTCCATCTCCGATACCAATGGCGATGTGCTGACTTGGGCATCCGCTGGTACGGTTGGCTTCAAGGGCAGCCGAAAGAGCACGCCGTTCGCTGCTCAGCGAGCCAGCGAAGTCGCTGCAGACAAGGCCATGAAGTACGGCCTGCGTGAAGTGGAAGTCCGCATCAAGGGGCCAGGTTCAGGCCGTGAATCTGCAGTCACAGCACTGCAGGCAGCAGGCCTGGCCATCAAGGCGATCGAAGACATCACGCCGCTGCCCCACAACGGCTGCCGACCACCGAAGAGACGACGAGTATAGAAGCTATTAGCTGTCAGCTATCAGCTGTCAGCGATGCAGAATAAGAAAACAAGAACCAGAAACTCGAACATTTGCACCTGTTTGGCTGATAGCTAAAAGCTGACAGCTGACAGCTAAAAACGACGGAAAACCATGGCACGATACATTGATTCAGTTTGTAAGCTTTGCCGCCGGGAAGGGGAAAAGCTTTATTTGAAGGGCGCCCGCTGCGATTCACCGAAGTGTGCAGTGGAACGCCGCAAGACTGCTCCCGGCATGCACGGCATGAAGCGGGGCAAGCTCAGCGAATACGGCGTGCGTCTGCGTGAAAAGCAGAAGCTCAAACGCTTTTATGGCATTCTCGAACGGCCATTCCGCCGCGTCTTCGAGCTTGCCAGCCGCTCAACCGCCAACACCGGCGAGGTGCTTCTGGCCCTGATGGAACGTCGCCTCGACAACGTCGTTCACCGTCTGGGCTTTGCCATGAGCCGGGCAGCCGCTCGTCAGCTTGTCACACATGGCCACGTTTATGTCAATGGACGCCGCTGCAATATTGCCAGCTTCCTGGTCAAAGCCAACGATGTCATCACCATCAAGGATCGCAAGGAAATTCGCGATCTGGTGAAGATGTCCTTCGGCCAGAACCCGCCAGCAGTGCCCGATTATCTGCAGCGCACCAGCGAAGAACCACCCGAAGGCAGGATGCTTCGTATGCCCAGCCGCGATGATGTTGATCCACGTATCAAGCACATCAATGAACAATTGATCATTGAAATTTCGACGAGATAGTCTGACTGGACAAATCGTTCGAATTTGCTAAAAAACATTGAAGAACCCAGCGGGAATACTCCCGCTGCTTTTGTCTTTATGGAAGGCAAAGTCTCGGCTTACAGGGATGATTTCTCAGGTAAGCAGGGCCCAGGCACAGATGCCGAGCACTGTGCGACACAACCCTGCGGAGGTACAGAAATATGCGTATTCGTTGGCGCGGGCTGGAATTGCCCAGCAAAGTCATTGCAGATCAGTCAACCCTTACCGATACCTACGGCAAATTTTCGGTTGAGCCTTTTGAACGAGGTTTCGGCGTGACCGTCGGCAATAGCTTACGACGCGTGTTGCTGAGCAGCCTGGAAGGATCTTCTGTCACCCGCGTGAAAATCCACGGCGTGCAGCATGAAATCAGCACCATCCCCGGCGTTGTCGAAGATGTCACCGACATCATCCTCAATATTAAAAGCCTCATTGTCAAGAACGTGAGCGATCAGCCTAAGGTCATCAAGATCGAACGCCATGAAAAGGGCGTGGTCAAAGGCGCTGATGTCATCACCGATGAAGCCGTCGAAATCGTCAATCCCGAACATGTGATTGCCACGCTGACTGCCGATGTTCCCTTTGTCATTGAAATGACCGTGGAAAACGGCCGTGGTTACCGCACTGCAGAAGAAAACGCAGGCCGCGATCGCGAACTGGGTATGATCCCTGTCGACTCCAGCTTCACACCCGTCGTGAAAGTGAAATACGAGACGGAAGAAACCCGCGTTGGCCAGAAGACCAATTACGACAAGCTGACGATGGAAATCTGGACGAATGGCACCACCAAGCCTGAAATGGCACTTGTGGAAGCTGCCAAGATTCTCCGCAAGCACCTCAACCCATTCATCCACTACTCGCATCCCGATATCTCGGTACCAGTGGAAGAACGTGTTGAGCCTCAGCACTCTGCAGTCGATGTCGAACTCGAACGCAAGCTCAACATGAGCCTGGCTGAACTGGAACTCTCCGTGCGTGCTACCAACTGTCTCGAATCGGAAGGCATTGCCACCGTTCGCGATCTGGTGAGCCGTACTGAAGAAGAACTGCTGGAGGTTCGCAATTTCGGCGAAACCACGCTCAAGGAAGTGACCCAGAAGCTGGGCGAACGCCAGATGCACCTGGGCATGAAACTGCCCGCCAGCCGCAGAATGTAAATTCAACATCAAGGTTGCAGGGAACCCGCTTACCAACCTGCAACTCTTGTTACTTAATCGGTAAGTCTCGATCCCAACGGATCGATTGTCCAAAAGGACTCTTGTCATGCGTCACCAGAAGTCAGGAAGAAAGCTTAATCGCAACAGCACCCATCGCCGGGCGCTGATGCGAAGTCTCACCATTTCATTGGTGGAACACGAATCCATTACCACCACGGTTGCCAAGGCCAAGGAACTGCGTGGCTTCATCGAAAGGCTGATTACTCTTGGCAAGCGTGCTCAAAACGCTGCAGCTGAGGGTGATACAGCACAGGCTATTGCTTATCGCCGCATGGCAGTGGCCCGCATGGGGAACAACAAGTCATCCGTGAAGAAGATATTCGACACGCTTGCTCCACGCTACCAGGATCGCCCAGGTGGTTACACCCGCGTATTGAAGCTGAGCACTCGCCGACTTGGAGATGGTGGTCTACAGGCTGAAATCTCACTGATGCCTGATACCAAAGCGACTGAAGCGGCAGCACCCGCACCGGTGAAGGTGAAGTAGCTGTCTCTGCAAAATCCATGAAGAGCCTGCGGTTTCCCGCAGGCTCTTTTGTTTCATGGCTAACCTTGCTCTAGGCTGTTTCGAACTTGCCTGTTATGCTTGAAGTTCACTTGAGGAGGTACTTCATGAGTACCACAGTCTCGGCTCCTGTCAGGCTCATCACTGCTGAGGAGTTTGCTCAACAGTACAGCGATCACCATGCAGAACTGGATAAAGGCAAGGTGGTGGAGACAGTCATGCCTTGGATATTACACGGAGTGGTTTGCGCGAATATGGCCCGACACTTAGGCAATTTTGTGGAAGAGCATCGATTAGGGCGAATAGCAACCAACGATTCCTGGGTTATCACGCGAAGAAACCCTGATTCGGTACGAGGCCCGGATGTTGCGTGGTATAGTTATCAGAGTTTGCCAGCAGGCAAAGTTGCCGATGGTTTGCTCGAAGCGGTTCCGGAACTGGCCATCGAAATTCGATCTCCCAGCAACTCTTGGCAGGAACTCCTCGCCAAAAGCAGTGAGTATCTGCAAGCAGGCGTTAAAGTCGTCATGATTCTTGATCCTGAAAAATCTGCAGCAACACTCTTTCGCGATGCAGAATTGCCTCAAACGCTTCACAACGGCGATAGCATCACCATTCCCGACCTGTTGCCTGGCTTCAGTATTCCGTTGAGCAAAGTTTTTGGGCAGTAACTGAAGCGGCATCAACTAGCAGAATGCCTTGCTTCAATTTTCGCAAGCTGATGTTCCAGCCCACTCATCAATCGCTCCATAGCTATTCTCGGCAGCGGGTTTTCATCACTACTAGCTTTCATGGGCACGGACAAACATTCATAATCTATTTCCACTCGAGGAGCACGAACGCGTCCGAGCCTCTTTTGAATACTCTCTCGCGATGTAGCCTTGTCTGGTGGATCGTCAGATGGGCAATAACACTTACCAACGGACATCCCACCTGAGGTTGATTCACTCGGAGGTAACGGTGGGGCGACGTGATGAAACAACCCACGCATATCGATTGCTTGAAACTCGGCCATTTCTGCTGTCAGCGGTGTGTCATCGAGCAGCACTGGCGAGAGGAGTTTTCCCTGCTGCAACGCCTGCGTGTATTCCCGCTTTACTTCTGCAGAGGTGGCAGCGTGATGGCACCAGAACAACAGCAGCAGTTGACAGTTTTCCACTGCTTCGATCAACACAGTTCGCCAGCGCGTTCCGGGGCGAATGTGATCTGTATCGCGGAAGATGCCTGTGCCACTCAGTCGCAGCATCTGCACCAGGGGCGTGACAATCTCGCTGTCGTTGCGGCTATAGGAAACAAAAATGTGATAGTCCTGCGTGGTGACTGCAGGCTCAGGCTTTCGAAATAGCCAGTGGAAAAGTCGCATGAGAGAACCCTCCCCTTCAGCGAGCGTCGATCTTTCACGGAAGGTATGATCCACTGGAGCAAGAATAAGGGATGCCTTGATGTAAACCAAGATTATTTCACAACAATGCAGCTCCTATGACTGAAACATCTGGCAAAAGTACCTTTGCTGTGAATTGGCACGATTAGCGTGAGTACACGCAAACCGTGGCACCCGGCTCATATTTTTAACGTGGTCAATCACCGAACCAATTATGTTCGGCTGTGGCAAGCATCAACATGCCCACGTCGTTATTCCATATCCTGACTCCTGATTCCTGACTTCTGGCTCCATGCATTGTCTCCGCAAAAAGCATCCGCACTGATCATTCGCTTCACTGATTTCAGTGAAACCAGCCGCATTGTTACCTGTTATACCCGTGAACTGGGCAAAATAAGTGGACTGGCCAAAGGGGGGCGTCGGCTCAAGAGCAACTTTGAATCTGCACTTGACCTTCTCACCGTGTGCAGTATCGTCCTCCTCCGCAAGCCGTCCCGTAACCTCGATCTCATCATCGAGGCTCGCGTGACGGAGCGGTTCAGCGTCCTCTCCAGGAAACTGGAGGCACTGTACGCCGGGTATTATCTCGCGGAACTTCTGAACGATTTCACCCAGGAGGATGACCCACACCCCGCACTGTTCGATCTTTCCCTGGATTGCCTCAGGCAACTGGGAACGAGTGTCAGCGTGGCGGAAGTCGTCCTTCACTTTGAAACGCAGATGCTTCGCGAATTGGGGTTCGCCCCGTTATTACACCAGTGTGCTTCGTGCCACAGGCCGCTGCCAGATGAAGGATTGATGTTCGACCCACAACTGGGTGGCATTGTGTGTCCGCTGTGCGAAAGCAGAGCCCGCTATGCCAGAGTCATCAGTCCGGACGCCTGGCAACGACTGATGGACATTGAACAGCGCGGCCCGCAAGGCAGCTTATCGCCTGCCCTGCAAAGCGAACTGCGGAGCCTGATGAATCACACCATCAGCCACCTCCTGGGACGCCGGCCTCGCACGATGCAGTATCTTCACTGATGATTGCCTCAGCATGAAGCTGAGTTCACGGAGGTCGGGGGTATGATGCCAATACAACGCATTCTCTGGCTCATCGTCGGCCTGGTCATATTGCCTGGTTGTTCCTCGATTTCCACTCCCAGTGAGATGTGGGATGGGTGGACAAAACCGAGCGCCCAACTGCCTCCACCACCACAGGAAACGGTGCTTCGTGCCGGTCACTGGGATGCCAAGGATGCACTGACGCCAGGTACGCTGGCTGGCGATTGTGCTTCGGCAAAGCTTCTCATGCAGCAGAACCAGTGGGAAGATGCCGAGAAATGGTTCAGCTGGCTGGGCAAGAAAGCTGAAAAGCAGAAGAACACCGAAATTCACGAAGAGTGCATCTTTAATGAAGCAGAGTGTCTCTTCGCCCAGGGCTACTATCCCAAGGCACGTGATACTTATGCTAAGCTCGTAAAGACATATCCCACCACGCGCTATCGACGAGAATCCATCGAGCGGCAAAGTTACATTGCTGAACACTGGCTCGAAGATACTCGCCAGGAAATGCTGCAGCGCGAAGAAGTAGCGGAAGGCAAACGATGGTTTGTCACACCTAAACTCTTCAACTGGGAACGAGAAAAGCCAACCTTTGATGAAGAGAACCATGCAGTGAAAGCGTGTGAAGCGGTCTTCACGCAGGATCCCAGTGGCCCGCTGGCACCGCAGGCTCTCTTCCGTGCTGGTGGTGTGAATTTCTACCGCGAACGCTATGAAGATGCCGATCTCGATTACAGTCTGCTGGTTGATCAGTATCCTCGTTCGCCATTGGCTCCTGCTGCGATGGAACTGGCTATCCAGTCCAAGATTCGCCAGGTGGGTGGCCCGGAATATGATGGCCGCAAGCTGACTGAAGCCCGGCAAATGGTCGACAAAGCCGTCCGCAGTTTTCCTGAACTCAACGACAAGAAAGCCTTCCTCGACCGCACGCTCACCAGCATTAACGAACAGCAGGCCGAGAAAGATTTCAAGGTTGCTGAGTTCTACAAGAAAACCAAACATCCAGGCGCTGCTCATTTCTATTACGAACTAGTGCGGCTGCGATACCCTGGCACCCAGTGGGAACAGAAATCTCTCGAACGGCTCAACGAAATTCGTGAACAGGTGGAAGCAGAACGGGCAGCCAACCAATAAGGTTTGTAGGCATCACGGAACATCGTGATGACTGGGGCGAGTGGAGAACAAGGTGGAACCAGTATGAAGAAGATGACGCTATTTCTGACATTGGTTCTCCTGGCCGGCTGCACTGCAGATGCCATGCGCGATTACACCGTCTTTGGCTACCAGATCGGCTCGCAAGCACGGCCGGATATTAAAACTGTTCGTGTACCCATCTTCCGCAACACCACATTCTTCCGTGACATCGAATACGAACTGACCCAGGCTGTGATCAAACGCATTGAAGACACCACACCTTACAAAGTCGTTAATGAGAATGCCGATGCACAACTGACCGCTGTCATCAAGTTAGGTACATCCCACGTGATTCTTCAGAATGAACTCAACGAAGGCCGTACACGCGACTTCACCTTAGTCGTCGAAGCGAGTTTTGTGGATAGCCGAACTGGTCAGGATTACTTCATTCCCACGACGCTGCTGCCTGCCATGTCAAGCGCCCCGCCACCATCACCACAAACGGATGTGCTGGCGCCCCCACCCGGTGTTCAGCCTCCACCTGCAACTCTCAAACCAAGACTTTTCGCCAGAAACACCATGTATTCTCAGGAACTTGGTCAATCCTTCGCCCTTGCCAAACAGAAGGTGATTGATGAGTTAGCGATTGCGATTGTTAATAGCATGGAGAAGACGTGGTAGCTTATTGCGCATTGAGCATCTCGTTACTCTAGCATGTGATACAATTCATTTATGATTATTTACAAAGCTGCTTATCGCTGGGAAGAGGAACTGTGCCTGGGTGAAGTGTTGGATTTCCCTGGCACCGTTTCGTGTGGGCGAACCCTTGATGAAGCCAGGCAGAATCTTGCAGCTGCACTTCTGGATATGGCTGAAACAAATCTTGAACTGGGTGAATCGCTGCCTAAACCGCAGCCCGGCCTTACGCAACCTGATGCCGAGGTGGAGGAACCTATTTATCTCGTTCTTCAGGCAAGCCATAAGGTGAATATTCATGCTGAGGTTTTGGCGTGAAACGGCGAGACTTTCTGCGGCATGTGAACAGCAACGGTTGTATCATACAACGAGAAGGCCATAGCCACACCATTCTGGAACACACTCAAAGCAAGAAACGTGCTCCGCTACCTCGTCATCGCGAGATACCAGAACCACTCGTGAAAGTAATATGCAAGCAACTAGGCATTCCACGGCCAGGATGATTGCACTGTTCCTCAGACGGCATAAACTTTGCATATAGAAACAGGATAGCAGTTCCTCCGCGTATTATACTTACCTCCCAAAATCCCCCGCGAACGCCTTCGCGTTCAGTTCCTCCCCCGTAGCAAACTTCGTGAGTTCATTCCAGGGCATGGTGCGGCCGGGGTGGAAGACTTTTTCTTTCATCCATTTGCCAACATCCAGGTTGCCGGTGTATTGGGCTACCAGCGGGGTGGTCTTGAGCACATCGCGGCACAGGGCGTGGTGTACCTGCGAGGCGAACAGTTGCCCCATCATGTAATTGTGGTAATACGCCGGGGCTGAGCAGACGTGAATCTTAGCAGCGTAATCGGGGGCGCTGCGGGCTGTGGGGTGTTTGAGCCCCTGGTATTTTTCCACCAGATCCCACCAGAGTTTGTTCAAATCCTGATCGGGGTTGGCATACAGTGCTGCTTCAAACCGCAGCATCACCTGGCACCATCGGCTGAAGATGAGCAACTGGTTTCTCATCATCTTCTTCGCTGTTACATCGAAGGCTTCAGGTTTTTCAACCTTGACTCCCATGCTCGCCAGCCAGGCAGCGCTCTTGCTGAACTTCTCAAATTGCATCGCCACGCCTTCGGTGCACAGGATGTGAGCTTCGCCTCGCAGCACGTAAGGCACACTTTGCGGAATGTTCTTGCTGCTGTAAACGGCATGGCCCAGTTCGTGCAGCATGGTCGCCATCCAATATTCATTCGGAACAATGTTGCCGAGCACGCGGACATCGCCTTCACGGTCGATATCGGTGCAGAACGCATGCGGACTCTTGCCAGACTTCTCGTACAGATCGCTGCGGGCCAGCACATCATCAATAGGCAAACCGATGCCTGCATAAAACTGACGACATGCCTTGAGGATATCCACCTTGGCATAGGTATCATCGAGCGAAACATCATAGATAGCAGGCGGTTCCTGGAAGAAGGGATCCTGGTAATGCCAGGGCATCAGTTCTTCCGGCTTGAGGTTGTAATGCTTCGCCAGTGCTGCATCTATCTCGGCCTTGGCTGCATTGAACGGCTCGCGAGTGAGTTCATCGAGCTCATCAAACAGTGCCAGCACCTTTGCCTGATCCTGTTCGTTCAAATGCAGCATCATCTTGTGGTAATCAGCAAATCCCAATTGTTTAGCAGCCTGGTTGCGCATCTTGGCCAGTGCTTTCAAATCCACTTCGACGTTGGCGCCAACTACTTTGCTCGCTTCCCAGACTTCCTTGCGGTAGCCTGAATCACGATCCCGCTTGAGCACTTCGCGTACCTGCGAATCGGTCAGTTCCTTACCTCGCACCTTGGCTCGGAATACATTGAATGCCTGCTCCACTGCGTTGGCCTTGGCAGTCATCTGGCGAAGGAGTTCCTTGTCCACCTGCTTTTCCATGTATTGCAGGTAGAGAACATCGATCTGCCGGGCTAGCAGTTTATCCTTGGGTGGCTTGGTTTTCAGTTGCTTCAGTTTGGCAAAAGGTTCGCTCTCGCCGAGCATGGCATCGAGTTTGTTCTGGGCTTCTTCCTTTTTCTTGAAGTCGTCGTCCTTGCCGGTGATGTTGGCATTCCACCAGGCGATGGCACTGATCTTTTCGAGTGGCTTGATACGGGCTTCATGTTCCTTGATGAATGCCTTGGCTTGTGCATCTGGATCATTCGGGGCAGATTGAAACGCAGCCATCGTAACAGTTCCCAGCAGAAGAAAGAACGTGGAAAACCCCAGCCAAAGGTTCATGGATTAAGCCTCAGAATTGATGCCAGAAGTGCAATTGCACAAGATACTACAGCACGAATGAGCGAGAAGCTAGAGGGAGTTAACGGGTACCTGCTGAAATTCTGCAGTGTTATTTTGATTGAATGGTTACTTTCAGCAGTTCCACCCTGCCACTATCGCATGCCACTGCCAGGTAGCGGCCGTTGGGGGAAACATCCAACCCCATGATTTTTTCTTTCAAATCAAGGCGAGTCAACTCCTGCCCGTTGGATGCGAGCCAGAATCGTATAGGCCCGGTCTCTCCACCGGTTACAATGGTCTGCATGTCCGGCGACAATGTGAATGCCTGCAGTGTGGTGTCTGGGTCCTGCATCCTGCGATCGGGTTTGGCTGTAGCAAGATTCCAACGGGTTACCAGGTATCCTCCGCCCGCTGAATAGAGAGTATTCCCTTTCAAATGCAGATGCCATACTTCCTGAGTTTCTCGGAACATTCGCAGGTTGGTAAGTGTCTGCAAATCCCAGGTTTTGATGCGATAGTCTTCACTGGCTGAATAAAGTGTGCGGCTATCCTCGGAGAACGTCAGAGATCGTATCGTATTGTCGTGTGCGTCCCACTTCTTCACCAGTTGACCAGTCCGGGCATTCCACACGGCCAGGCAGGCTTTACCATCAGGCACCTTTTTGAGTTTGAATCCTGCTGCCACCAGTTCACCATCGGGTGAATATGCCACGCAACGGATAATCTCATGCGACAGAGTTTGTGTCCAATGCGGCTTGTGGCTTGTCGCATCCCACAGGTTGAGTGTGCCATCGTAACTGCCAGTCAGCAGGTTTTGCCCATCATGTGAGTATGCAAGACCCGCAATCAACTCTGATCCCGCCCTGATCTTGCCAATGCTTTTGCGCGTGGCGACATCCCAGAAGTAGACACACCCATCATCGCCTGCGGATGCCAATGTTTTCTGATCAGGTGCAAATTTTACCGCCCAGGCGCTCATCTCATCATGCTTCATAACAGGAGTTGAAGTTGCTACCTCCATGTTCCACACTGCGAGTCGACCATCTTGACCGCCAAGAACCGCACGGAATGGATTCGCAAGAATTGCACCGTGTGACAAAAACGCATAATCCATCTTTTTGAACACAGTGGGAAGTGCATAAGACTTGATTATTTTTTTTTCTAGCCGATCAATGTGGTGAGCTTGCTGCAAATCAAAGGAAAGAATTTCATTCTGATTACGTTCCAGGATTAAGTGCACCATGGAGCGATGCTTCGCCAGTTTGGTTTCCTTTGCAGATTCGAGATCCAGTTCCACCACCTCTCCATCCTTGCAGCCAATCACCCATGTGTTAGTAGCCAGCCAGGGTTTGCGATAGTGCATGACCACGTTCGATTTACTCATTGCCGGGCTACGATACTCTTTCACAATTTTCCGATTCTCCAGGTCGATCTTGATCATGTTGCCCTGTCGATAGCCGCACCAGCAGCTATGCAAGTGAAAGGATAACATTTCATGGTTGAGATGTCTGTTCTCCATGATCTTGCTGAACTCATGAGGACGATGCAGGTCCCAGAGATGGATGCCTTCTTGAAACAGCAGGACAAATCGTCCATCGGGACTGAGTTTCAAACCTGCTGATCCCAGCATGGGTTCCGGTGCAGAAGGCCAGGGGACCGTGTAGCTGATTCCAGCTTCTGGCAACATCACATACATGGAGTTTCTTGAGACAGCAATCACCGTGCGAAGATCTTCCGTGGCACGGATATCGATGATGCCATCAGGTATTTTATCATCCTGAATCGTGCGAATTACTGGCCGCTGTATGTCGGAAATGTCGCAGAACCGTAGTGTTTTGTAATCGAAATCCACGATGGTATTGCGTGATGCACTGTAGGCGAAGCAGGTGATCTGTGCATCATGACGGACGAGGATATCCTTCAGAGTCTGATGTTTGATATCCCAGCAGCAAATCTGATTATCTGCAGCAGTCAGTATCAGGTCACGATCCTTGTCGACATTAAAATCATGAATGGTGTAGGCTTTGCGGGGCAGGAGCATCAGTGGTTGATTCCACAATTGCCGATGCAGCAAACGCCAGCTAAGTTCACGCCTGTCCGGGTCACCAGCTTTCTGGGGAGCCAGATGTTCCAGCTTTCCGATGGCTACATCACTTTTCCCATGTTGAATCAATTCGGTAATTTCGCGCATCGAAACAGCATAGAGCATGTCAGCCTGCTCTTCAGCACGCTGTTCGAGCATGGACTTGGCTGTACGAACTTGTATTTCGTAATGAACCACCATGCTGATGATAGCAACCGCCAACACACTGACGAATGCCATGGCGGCTGTGGTACGTGGATGCCTTTTGCACCAGCGGTAGGTTCGTTCCCAATTGCTGATGGGAGTGGCAACGGTAGGCTTGCCCTGCAGAAACCGCTTGAGATCATCGGCTAACTCCGATGCATGTCGATAACGATCTTGAGGTGATTTTGCTAGACACTTCTGGCAGATTCCTTCGAGGTCACGGGGCACTTCCTTGCGTTGTGCCCGCAGCGAGGGGACTCCGCTTTCGACAATCTCGCGCATCAGATCGACATCAGAAATACCCCAGAATGGTTTCTGACCAAGCAGCAGTTCATACAGAATCACACCCAGAGCATAGATATCTACACCCAGGCTGATTGGTTTTCCTGATGCCTGTTCAGGCGCCATGTATGCCACCGTCCCAAGAATCGAACCGGTGGTAGTAATGTTCTGATCCACTTCCTGCGATAAGCCAAAATCGGTGATACGAGGCACACCCCAGTTTTCACACTTGCCACGCTCTCCACCCTCCAGCAACACGTTGCTGGGCTTGAGATCACGATGAATAATCCCATGCTCATGCATGTACTGCACGGCTTGCACCAGGCAAAGAACTATTTCAGCTGCAGTTCTGCATGGTAAAGGCTTGCCTTGGAGTGAGGTCATCCATTCCGACAATGACGGGCCATGAATGTATTCCGTGACGAGGAATACTCGGCCTTCCACTTCTCCGGTATCAAAGACGCTGACAATGTGTGGATGCTTCAGACTTGCTGCCAGCCTGGCTTCACGATCAAAGCGTCGGCGCTGACTGGGGTCGAACAGGGTATGCAGGCGTGGAACCTTGACGGCGACATCTCGCTTGAGCGAAGGATCGTATGCCTGGAACACCTGTCCCTGGCCGCCGCCCCCCAGGAGCCGACGAATTTCAAAACGTCCCAACCGGTTGGTAGTTACTAACTGCAGATCAAGTATCGTCTCGTTCACTTCACCAATGCCATGCCTGGTAATTTCAGACTTGGCAGGCAAAGGCGAGCCGTTTGGCATCATGGAAGCTGAGTCATCCGAAGATGGAGGAATTACTGACATCAAATCACTTCCTGCAAAGGATATCCCAGCATGTATTTGAGGTTTCGTTCAGACAATAATGAGGATGTGATTAGTTTACGTTATGCAGCAGGCGAACGCAATTACATAGCACATGCAATGTGGGCCAGAATTCCAGTTCAGACGTGGGCTATCTAGCGATACAGCCGCCAATCAAGTGTGGGAAACAGCGTGCTCTTCCACTCGAGTTCACTGAGCGTTTCCTCGCTGATGGTATCATCCCCTAGCTGTGCATAAATCTTGTTGAAGTTGTCGACATGCTCCTTGGTGCGTTTGTGGGCGTACTCAACCACGGTGCCAGTCTTCATGATGAAAGCCCAGTCGCTCGCTTGGGCGAGCAGCAGTTCCCGTGCTGCTACCGTCAGTGCCCGATCCTGCAGATCGGTCGGCTTCTCATATCTTGTAGCCAGCTCACTCATTCGTCGGGCTGCTTCATGCAAATGGGGATAAATCCAGTCGTTGGTCGGGTTGAGCCAGACTTCCGCAAAGCCGCCAGCTCCCCAACTGGATCGCAGAGGCTGGCACACCTGAATCACCGGATGCTTTTCCATGTACTCCGGAATCGTAATCATCTTCACCACATGCTGGTCATGATGTGTCTTGCGGAACAGGAAGTCGAGGAACTCGGGCCCTTCGTACCACCAGTGGCCAAAAAGTTCTGCATCATACGGAGCAAGAATCAATGGCGGACGATCATCCATCAAATCATGCAGTACGCCGGTCTGTTTGATGCGGTGATCCAGAAAATGCCCGGCATGTTGGGCAGCCCGGTCGAGTGCCACCTGCCGGTTGTACGGGTTCTTCTTCTCTTCGCCGGTGATGGCATAGTACTTCATGCCCAGGTGCGTGCGGATGCCAATCTCGTGCAGGTGAGGCTTGATGTATTCTTCCTCAGCATCGAACCCGACATCGCGGTAGAACTCACGATAGGCCGGGTCGCCCGGGTATCCTTCAATGCTGCTCCAAACCTGTTTGGATGATTCAGTATCGCGTGCCACAGCTGCCACGCCTGTTCCTGGACATAACACCGGTGCAAAGATGCCATAACGAGGTCGCGGCGTGGCAAACAGCACACCATGCGTATCGACAAAGAAATACTTGATGCCACTGTCAGCCAGCAGTTGATCGACTCCCTCAGCGTAGCCACACTCAGCCAGCCAGATGCCGCGAGGCCTGTCGCCGAAGTGCCGCTGGAACTCGCGTGCCCCCTGTTCAATCTGCACCCGAGCAGCTTTGGGAGCCTGGTCGATCATCAAAGGCAGGAAGCCATGCGTTGCGCAACAGGTGATCAGTTCCAGCTTGCCTGTTTGATAAAACTTCCGAAACCCATTGAGCAGGTTGCGGTCATACTTCTCAACGAAGACCGATTTGCAGATTTGAAATCGCTCGAAGTACATTTTCGCCAGCTTGTGAAACGCCGGCTCAAACCGCGCCCGCCGTACCTCTTTCTCAGACAAGCTCAGCAGGTTGTCGATGTTGCGAACGTAGCGACTTTGCAGCAGGGGATCATCAAACATGGCTGCCAGCGTTGGCGTGACTGACATGGTCAGCCGCCAGTCGATGCCGTCACGTTCCCACCCTTCCATCATTTCCAGAAGTGGCACGTAGGTTTCGGTTATGCCTTCGTAGAACCAGTCTTCTTCCAGAAAGTCGTTATGCTCCGGATGCCTGACAAAAGGCAGATGGGCATGCAGCACAAAGCAGAGATATCCGGAAGGCATAAACGATGAACCCGCTTTCTTTTCTTGTCTCCTCTCCACTAGGAGGGAGAGGGGACGGGGGTGAGGGGGAAGTCGCGTGAGAGTATCGCGTTTGATTCCGTTCACCCGGTCATCTCGCGGAGCGAGATGACTACAAACGAAAGACTACAAACGTTAGGAGAGTCTAAGGCCTTTCGCCGATCAGGGGAAGCACGGTTTCCTCGGAACATTCAGACTTACCAGCTAACACAACCCATACGACAGGCAGAATCGTGCCACATGTTTACTTGCTAGACACAAGGTTAAATCGTAAAGTGTTGATAGGCTTAAGTCCTTCATGATTGGCCTTTTCGTTACGCTCATTCAATAATCTTCTCTCCGGTTTTGAACTATCCGTGATTGCCCTCATCAGCGACATTCATAGTAACCTGGAAGCCTTGCAAGCAGTTCTCAAAGATATTGCAACGCAAAATGTGGATAAGACCTACTGCCTGGGCGATATCATCGGTTATGGCCCCAATCCCCGCGAATGCATTGATGCCGTGATTGACTTGCCAGTAGTCATACTTGGCAACCACGATCAGGGTGCCATGTTTGATCCCGAAGGATTCAATCCCGGTGCTGAACGGGCCATTTTCTGGACGCGTTCCCAACTTGAGTTGGCTACCGATAACAAGGAAAAAAGGGAACGTCGCTGGGAATTCCTTGCTGAGAGACCTCGAACGCACCGTGAAGATAACGTCCTCTTTGTACACGGCTCAGCACGCAATCCGCTCAATGAATATGTGTTCCCCGAAGACATCTACAACCCACGCAAGATGGAACGCATTTTTGCCTACGTCAATGGAATCTGTTTCCAGGGGCATACCCATGTGCCAGGCGTCTTTTCAGAAAGCCTGCAATTTTACAGCCCTGAAGATATCTCCAATGAATACACCTACGATGGCCGCAAGACCATGGTCAACGTGGGTTCCGTTGGCCAGCCCCGCGATGGCGACTGGCGTGCGTGTTACGTTCTCTTCGATGGCAAAACCATC
This sequence comes from Planctomycetia bacterium, assembly GCA_016795155.1. Classification (NCBI taxonomy): domain Bacteria; kingdom Pseudomonadati; phylum Planctomycetota; class Planctomycetia; species Planctomycetia bacterium. Next base: position 202,483 of record JAEUIE010000003.1, read on the forward strand.
AAGTACCGCCGAGTAGAATACGATATCGATACGACAGTCAAAAAGATTTACGATATACCGGAACTGGAAAACTTCCTTGGCGACCGCCTCCGCGACGGACGGTAGTAGTAGTACTTGGCTTACTTTTTTTGAAAGAACGCATCTCCATTGGCCATTCAATGGTTGATCAGGCTTATAACTGATCACCCTCCCAGATGGAGTTTGCCCATGATCAGTTCAGCTTCAGTTTTGGCATTTACCCACAGAACGAACCAGGAATTTCGATTTGAAAGATTTATGAAAGATAGCAAATTCATGTGGCAAGCTGCATGTACTTTTGAAGTCAGAATTCAATTAGATCCCAGGATGGATTTTCAGGAGTTAATGAATATTGAATATCGACAGTTTATTTCTGGCGGCGTTTGGGTTCGCCAGGGTAATCGACCTTGGACGGCGGACGATAACCCAAATGCCAATGATAAATTCTTAATTCCGCCTTACGCCGGCCAGACGAAAGTATCGGGTATTCCCATGCGGGCTGTACGAGGTAAAGGATTGAGTTTAATGTATTGGAAAGAAGATGGCAAAGATGATGGTACAAATCCAGTGGTACGTTATGGTCATCGCAATGCAAATCCAACCAATCTCGGTTATGAAGTTGATAGATGGAGTCCAGGCCATCTCGACGGTTTCGCCTTTACGTTAAAGGACAAGCCTGCCATATGGGGTGAATGGCAGATACCTGCGGAGAAAATAGAAGTCTGGGTAGAACTCTATTTCAAAGGATTTGTTGTGCAAGTTGAGCCAAATGAAAATGGTGATTCCATCCCTATCAAGATTTTGAAAGAGAAGGAATGGAAGTACTTCTGGCCTGAGAAAACACTCCACCGTTGGCATGATGCAACGGCTATTTGATAGACACCAGGAACTTATCTGTTAGGATTCCGAAATCAACAATCGGAGTATGTCTTGATAGAGGGTGTCATGAAATTGATCTGGTCTTGGATTATTACACTCCTATTCTTTTCTTTTAGCTACGCACAGCAGCCCAACCGCTAGATTAAGCAAAGTCTGGATAGCAAAACGTTTGAGAAGTAAACTGTAAGTAATGTAACGGTTGCAAAGAATATTCGGTGAACCTGAATGATGAAAAATTTCGCTGTACGAAAAACGGGCATAATTGGACAGCGATTTCTCAAAACTGCTGATATAGAAACATTTTCAAGAATTATACTTATTTTTTCTTGACAGGTGTGAAAACGTGACCTAATATGATGGCTTGAAGTTCCGCAATCGAAATTCGCCCCCAGAGAAACGGTAGGTGCAGTATGGATAGCCGCCGCCCCTTAAGAAGTTTGCTTGCCCTACTACTGATCTTGCCGATTGCAAGTGCAGTACAGGCTGGCCCGGTTACCTTCAGTGGTTCCTCCGGAAACCTTGCTGCAAGTGTCACCTTCGCTCACGCAGGAGGTGGCAACTTGAGTGTTACTTTGACCAATACATCATTGATTGGTTGCAGTGTACCTGCAGATATTCTTACAGGTGTATTCTTTGATGTAAGTGGAAACACAGCCCTCACGCAAATTTCTGCAATAATTGCGAATGGAAGTTTCAGAGTAAATACTAATGGTAACGCTCCAGTGGCTGGCAATGTAGGTGGAGAGTGGGATTACGCTCGAGCGAACAGTGGCACTTTGTCTGGTGTTTCCCAAAAACAAGGCATCAGTTCTTCTGGATTAGGGATATTTGCAGATGGCAGTTTCAATGGACCAGAATTGGATGGTCCGCCTAATGGAGCCGTAGACGGAATGCAGTATGGGTTGTTAAGTGCAGGTGGTAGAGCTTTGAATGCAAATGCCGCTTTATTCTCAAATGACTTTGTGCAAAACTCAGTTGTGTTCACATTGTCTGGGATTGCCAACTTAAATGACAACACTAACCTGGCAGCCTTGTTCAGCAATATCCGCTTTCAATACGGAACAGATTTGAGTGAACCGAGTTTTGGTGGAAACCCAGATGGTGGCCCGAACCCCGTTCCCGTTCCCGCTGGCGTTTTGCTGATGGGTCTGGGTGGCATCTGCCTGGCTGGTTACAAAGTTCGTCGTAACCGCAAGGTTGCCAAACTGGCCTAAGTGATCGGCTTAATCTACAACCAAAAGCGAGGCGTTACCTGCCTCGCTTTTTTCGTTCTAATGTTGCTTTTTACTTGTTAATGCCGATGTGCATACACTCCCGCATCGGCACCGAATATCTGCTTGATCATTTCACCGGTGATTATCTCTTCGCCAGAACCTTCGCACAAAATAGCTCCATCCTGCATGCAGAAGACCCGATGAGCATATTTGCTCACCACGCTCAGTTCATGCGATACCAGGATCATGGTGATGTTCGTCTCACGGTTCACCTGAGCAATCAGGTCGTAAAAGTCATTCTGACTTCTGAAATCAATACCCTGGGCCGGTTCATCAAGCAACAAGAGTTCAGGTGCCGGTTCCAGGGCCATCGCCAACAGGACACGCTGTAATTGACCACCAGATAAACCGCCTACAGGAACGTCCAGCAGGTTTTCTGCATGTACTCGCGTGAGCAGCTTCAGAATACGCTCACGCGTTGCCTTACTGATGCCCAGGAACATCGGCTTGGACTGTAGTCCCAGTGCGATCAGTTCAACCACTGTTAAAGGCTGATTGACATCAAACTGCAGCCTCTGGGGCACATAGCCAATGAGGTGCGGGTAAGGCTGTGAATGATCATGCCCGCAGCGCCATTGCACTTTGCCGGTGTAGGGTACTTCCTTCAGCAGCGCTTTCAGGAAAGTTGTCTTGCCTGAACCATTGAGGCCAATGAGTGCCGAGATGCGGCCGCGCGGAATGTTGGCACAGAGGTTTTTGAGGATAGTCTTGCTACCCAGTTGTACTGTCAAACCATCCACCACCAGCAGCGGAGAAACGGCTGAGTTAGCGTTCGATTTCGGAATGTGGTTTGGTTCAGCCTGGTTCATTCGTATGCTTTGTGCAGGTTGCGGAGGTTCTGTTCAATCTTGTCAAAAAAGTAATTGGGATCAACCTGGTACGGTGAGCCCGGCAGCGAAGGGCCGGTTTCGAGCGGATCAAGCTCAATGATCTTCGTCGTTGCAGCGTTGATTTCGCGGGCCAGGTTTTCCGCCACTCCGCGTGGAAACTGTGGCTCTACGCCAATGACTTTTACGCCGGCTTTGCTGAACTCAGCGGCCTGTTCACGCAGAGCTGCCGGGCTTAAAGGCTGATCGCCTTTCACATCGCGAATGGTCCCTGCAATGGTGATGCCGAACGATCGGCTGAAATAGCGGAACGAATCGTGAAACGTGATTAATCCACCCTTGGCATTCTTAAGTCGTTCGCGGCCTGAAGCCTTCAAATCTGCCAGCTTTTTCTTGACCGCTGCAGCCCGCTGTTTGTAGCCATCGGCATTTTTTGCATCACGATCAATCAGGGTGTTGGCAATCACATCGACCATATGCCCGGTTTCATCCATACCGAGCCAGACGTGAGGGTCTACACCTTTATGCGAAACCAGTTTGTCGCCATGATAATGGGGTTTTCCTTCAGCTTCGAGCCGCATTTCCAATGGTACAGCCTGGCCTGCACGCAGTACTTTCAGCTTGCGATTATCAGCGTTGCGAACCATACCATCGAGAAACGACTCCAGATCGAACCCGACAACGATGAACAAATCAGCCTGGGCCAGCACTTTGACATCATCGCGTGTTGGCTCAAAGTCATGTGGGCCATGTGCAGTCATCAGGCAGAGTACTTCGGCTGCATCGCCGGCAATCTGGCTGGTCAGGCATGCTACCGGCACAATGGAGGTAAGCACTTTGATCTTGCCTGTCGATTTCCAGGGCGAGCCGCTGGTTGCAGTGCCAGGCTGCGTGTTGCAGCCTGCCATTAGCAGCGCCAGCAGCCACAAATACTGGGCAAAGGTCTTGTGCATGGAGTAAAATTCCTTCCAGCAAATGGTTATTCTTCGTTATACACATTACGATAGATAGTGGAAATCAGTTCAGAGCATTGAACCGGTGAACTTTCGTAACGAATAACAATTGGCACTTGCGTTGCAGGGAAAACGCTTTAGGATAGGGTCACTCAAGTAACGGAGACAAGGGTATGACAGCACCGATGGGTTCTAAAGGCAATGCAGGTCCTGCTTTCATTCAGATTGAACGGCATGGCGATATCGCGGTCATCGTTCCGACTGCTGATGTTGAATCCATGCAGTGGGATCTGATTGAACAGGCTGCTGACATCGTGCTGCAACCACTCAAGAAAGAACCAGCCAGTGGCGTGATTGTCGATCTCAGCCAGGTGGCTTACTTCGGCTCGGTCTTCCTGTCGCTACTCTTGCGTTGCCACAAGCTGGTCAAACAGCAGGGCAACGAAATGGTGCTGTGCGGCGCTTCTGAACGTGCCAAGGAACTGCTCAAGCTGACGGCACTCGATACCCTCTGGGCTATCTACCAGGATCGTGAAGAAGCACTCGATGCGATGGTGGCATAAAATCCTCCCTGATGGGAGATGGAGATTGCTGCAATTGAGGTGGATATCACTCACCATTGTTCTGGCCTGTTCTTCCTGTTCAGATAACTGGAAGCCACAAGAATTAGCAGACTACCTTGCTCCGATTTCTGATGCTGACAAAGTCACGCTTTATTCGATAGATGGTAAGGATCCGGAAGGGAGCAAACCCTCAAACAAGGGTGCTGAAAAGTTTCATGGAACTCCTGTCTTAGGAACGATTGAGATCAAGGATTCGCAAATACGTGAACAACTGGTGCAGGCGTTACTAAAAAACATGCAGGTGGAAGGAAAAGCAATTCCGGCATGCTTTATTCCCCGGCACGGTATTCGTGCCGAGAAATCAGGAAAGACTACAGATTACGTCATTTGTTTTGAGTGTTACCAGGTTGAAGTTTACAGGAACACCATGCGTTACAAGCTGCAAGTTGAAAGGCAGCCTCAAGAACTTCTTAACCGATTGTTGAAAGAAGGTAACATTCCCATTGCTCCGTAGAGTTTGTACAGGTCAGCGAGTTCATGGGATGTCCTGTTGTAGAATCACTCATTCATGAACAATGGACAATCAGGTCAATGGGATTGACACTCGCTTGCATTGCAGTCTGCCATAAAATAAACATATCAATTGTCTTGGATACCTTTACATGGATGCCCCCACACCACGGCCTTATATCACCAACGAAAACTACATCGATCAACTGAAACAGACGGCGGACAAGTTCCTCGCCGATGGTGCCAGCCGGGCTGATATCAAAATGGTGGTTACTGCAGTCAAGGAACTGCGGTATGCCCTCAAGATGTTCGCTCCATTTCGGCAACGTCACAAGGTTACCGTCTTCGGTTCTGCTCGCATCGATCCGGATCATCCCAGTTACGAACAAGCAGTCGAACTCAGCCAAAAGCTGGCGGAGCAAGACTACATGGTTGTTACCGGTGCTGCCAACGGCATCATGGAAGCTGGCCATGTAGGTGCGGGGAAAGAAAAGAGCATCGGTGTCAACATCCTGCTACCCTTCGAGCAGGCATCCAATCGCATTATTCATGGCGATGAGAAGCTGGTGCACCTGAAATACTTCTTCACGCGCAAGCTCATGCTGGTGAAAGAATCACACGGCGTGGCCGTCTTTCCTGGTGGTTTCGGCACGCATGATGAACTGTTTGAAATTCTGACTCTGATGCAGACTGGCAAGGCAGCACTTATTCCCGTGGTGCTTGTGGAAGAACCTAATGGCGACTACTGGCACCTGTGGCTGCGCTTTGTAACCGAAGTACTGCTGCCTCGAGGCTACATCTGCCCTTGGGATGTCTCATTCTTCAAAATTACTCAGGATGTGGATGAAGCCGTAAATACCATTACCAGGTTCTACCACACTTATCACAGCATGCGTTATGTGGGTGATCACCTTGTTATTCGTCTCAAACGGAAGTTGTCGGTCACCGAAGTGCAGTATCTCAATGATCGCTTCGCTGATGTCCTCAAGGAAGGAACCATTGAACAGACAGGGGCCCAGCCCGATGAGCATCAGGATACCCACCTGGCTGATTTGCCTCGATTGAAATTCATTTTCAACCGCCAGCGGTTAGGGCGGTTGAGGCAGATGATTGATGTCATCAATAACAATTAGTGCTGAGCACTACTTTTTCCGAACGATTTTGTCGATCCCCTGCCCATTGGCTGAAAATGTCAACAGATATGTCTCACCGTCTTCATCTTCGCCAAACGACATGATGGGCAGGCTGCGGTGCTTGATTTCACGGTTGGCTACCACACGCTTCTGGTCGAAATCGTACTTGAGAGCCCAGATGCGGGCTGAAACGTAATCGGCATACAGGTACATGCCATCGAGTTCAGGGTAGGCTTTGCCTCGGTAGACATTTCCACCCGTGATGGATTTGCCCACATCGTGATGATATTCCCAAATTGGTTCAATCATCTTGTTGTTGGCTGCCTGTGATGCAGCGCCGAAGGGATGGAATGATTCACGTGGGTTCCAGCCATAGTCGGCACCTTTGTAGAGCAGATTGATTTCCTCGTAGAGATTCTGTCCCACTTCTCCGAACCACCCTTGTCCTGTTTTGCGGTCAAAAGCCAGTCGCCAGACATTGCGGATGCCGTAACAGTAGATTTCAGGCAACACACCGTCCTTGCCAACAAAGGGATTATCAGCAGGAATGCCGTACGGCTTGCCATCCGATTTCGAATCGACGTCGATGCGAAGAATCTTGCTGTGGAACGTGTTCATCTTCCGGCTGTTCTTGAACATGTCGTTAGCGCCACCACCATCGCCCATGCCGATGTAAAGGAAACCATCGTGGCCAAAACAGACCGTGCCGCCGTTGTGGTTCCACATGGGTTGCTTCAGGGTGAAGAGCACCTCTTCGCTTTTGGGATCAGCCTTGTCAGGGTCATCCTTGCTTACTTTGAAGCGTGAAACGACAGATAACAGCCCAGGCTTCTTGGTGTAGTAGACAAAGAACTCGCCGTTCTGCTTGTACTTGGGATGAAATGCCATGCCGAGGAAGCCTTCTTCGTTTTGAGTGTCCTTGTAAGTCACCCGGTCCTGGATGTCGAGGAAGATCTTGGTCTTCTTTACGTCAGGCTTATTGGGGAAAACGTGTATCACGCCATGTTGCGTGGCGACAAAAGTTCTGCCTGATTGATCATTGGCATGGGTCAGGACAATAGGCCGTAGAGGGACGGGTACGCCTTTGTCATTGACCGGTTCCCAGCCTGCCCATTCGATGTTGGGAAACGCCGGAGCAACTGTGAAGGGCAGAGGAGACTCATCGACGGGTCGAGCAGGGTCGCCTGTTGGAATCGAGATGACCTTGTTCGTTTTGGCATCAATGGCCTGCAAGCAATTTCTGGCTGGATCATAGGCAACGGCAACGATGTTTTTTTGGGGTAGGCTCTGAACACGATTGCCTGGATGAGTTTGTACAACAATGCAGTTTTTCGATTGATCGACGCCATAAAGTCTCCCGAAGTGATCGTAAGTCAATGAAGTCACGTTCCCTAACGGAATCGAGCCGATGATTTTCTTTTGCAGTAGACAAAGAATTTCACAGTGATTCTTGCCTTTGCATTGAATCAAAAGTGACGATTCTCCTGCGATGGTCATGGAAACAGGCTCTTTAATCTCATCCAGAACACCATCAGCCATCAACTTTGTGAGAGTGCCATTTTGATTACGTTTCAAAATTGCCGTGCGAGAGTTCTCATCGGTGACCAGGAGATACATCTGGCCATTCGCATCGAATGCCGTCGTTTGGATTGCACATGCACTTTCCATCGTTTTGACAATAACGTCGTTGCCAATGAGCTTGCCTTTATTCAGTTGCCAGAACTCACCGTTAAGGATGTAGTAGACATTGTTCTTGAATACTTTGAGAGACTTTGCACCAACTGCATCAATGCCGTTTTCTTCGTCTGAATATCCAGGAACTTTGCTGTCTTCTGACTGCTTCTTGAAAACTTGAAGTATCTTACGTGGTGTGCAGACAAAACCTGATCCATCCTCAGTAACTGCGATCTCAAGAAAAACATCTTCGTTTGAGCTAACTAAACTGCCGGAAAGCGTCTGATTCCAAGCAAAGAGAAGTATGCCAAAACAAACTGACGCAATTACCTTTATCGTGTGCCGCATTGTTGCCAACTCCCTGAAACAACCAGCCCGCTTAAACGGTATCTGTCTTGTCCAGACGAACCGCCGTTGCATAAATCCCTCTTTTTGTCTATGTGTTGATGTTCGTCTTGTCATCATTATTGAAAAACTAAGCCAGGATCAGCATGTCTCTTCGTAAGTGGATCATTCGTGGCATTCTGTTGTTGATGACCCTGATGCTGGGCGGGGCTTACTACGTTTATGGACAATACACCAATCCCGAAGCAGTCGCCCAACTGGTTCTTGCTGAGTTGAAACAACATTTTCCAGAAGCTGACATCCAACTCGGACATGCTGAATGGCGATTGTTTGGTGGCGTCGAGCTGAACGATTTGAAAGTGACGCCTCGCGATCAACCCGGCCATCAGCCTGCTGCTATCCTCAGGCAGACCAGGCTGAAGATCGATAAGGCACAACTGGCACAAGGCAAATTTGAACTGCAGAAGGTTATCCTCGATCAGCCCATTCTGAATCTCGATCGAGATGAACAAGGCCGCTGGAACGTCTTGAGCCTGCTGACTGCCAAGCCAAAGGCATCTGGAACTATTCCTTTTGTATTTCTCAGCAAAGGCACTATTCGTTTCCATGATCGCCGCCTGGACTTTCCCATCCTGGAATTGAACAACGTGGAAGCCAAGCTGAATCCGCAGCCTCAGGGCATGCTGGTAGGCGAAGGGCATGGGCAATCTTCGTTGTTGGGACAGATTCAGTTTCGTTTTTCGCACGACCCTGTCAAAGACTGTACCGAATTGTCTTTCACCATTCCGGGAATCGAGTATCAACCCAAACTGGAAGAGATCATTGTCAAACTGCTTCCATTCTGGCGTGAGCAACAGATCCGTGTTCGAGGCAAACTTGCTCTGGATACCAGGCTGACCTGGTATCCGCATCAGGATATTCCCGTTATTGAATCGACGCTCAGGTTGCAGGATGGTGAAATCCGTCATCCTCGACTGCCTGTGCCTCTGAAAGAAATTAAGGCAGATATTGAATATCAACCCGACTTGTTGCTGATTCGGTCCATCACTGCCCAGGCTGAGCAGGGTTCATTGAGTGGACAGGGACGCGTCAATCTCGCTTCCGATATCCGCTTGCTGAAGGAACATAAGGCTGTCCTTCATCTGGAATATCAGAATATTCACTTGCATAAAGGTGTCTATCCGTCTTTGCCGCCGGTGCTGCGCAAATTCTGCGAAGAGATGCAGACAGCAGGCATGATCAACGGTTCTCTCGATGTTACCTGGCAAAACCAACAGTTAGGTATTGGCTATGTGCTCAGGCCTTTTCAAGGCGCCTTTACGGCTGATGACTTCCCTTATCCTGCCAGCAATGTGACAGGTATGCTCCAGTACACCGAGCAGGGCGAAACCCCTCTGCTTCAGGTTGATCTACGAGGCGAGTTCAGCGGCAGGCCATTCAAGCTACAGGGTGAACTGCACGGATCAGGACTGCGACCTGATAACAAACTCAAGCCGGGCATCAACCTGCAAATTATCGCGGAGGGAATGCCACTCGATGCTAACTTGTTGCGTGCCTTGGAGCCTTACCCCGAAACGCTGCGTGTGATCAAGCAGTTTCATGCTGCTGGATTTATCGACTGTGATATTCGGCTGCAACGCAATGCCGGGCAACACGACGGGGATAAGCCACTGATACAGCGTTGGGTAAAAGCACAGTTGAAAGATGTACGGTTCCGTTTTGATCCATTCCCCTGTCCGGTTGAGAAAGCCAGCGGCAGGCTGGATATCAACCCAGATAAGTCATGGCGCATCACGCAATTTAAGGGTGAACACCGTGGTGGCGCTGTCACAGGCCAGGCCTGGATGGCCGGTACCAGTGCTGGCGATGTTCTGCATGTCGATCTGCACGCCAAAGAGTTGCCCTTTTCCAATGATCTGTATGAAGCATTGCCGGTTGAAGTCCAGACTGTCTGGAAGCATATGAAGCCAGTTGGTCGTGCTGATTGTCATGTAACCTTTGAGAAGCTGGAAAAAGGTAAGCCTGTTATTGATGTAGACTTGTCTACCAAAGGTATTTCGATTCAACCCACATGCTTCCCATATCAGATGGATAATTTGCAGGGCAGTTTTCGTTTCGCCAATCAACAGGTTCAGATTGGATGTCTGACTGCAACGCATGGCCAGACTGCGATTTCACTGGATGGCGGGCATGTCACGGTGCGTCCGCATGCGGGATTTCTGGTTCAATTGCATGGCATGAACCTCGATCAGGTTGCCGTAGATGACGATTTGCTCAAGGCCCTGCCTCCCATGCTGCGCGACAGTGTGGCAGCACTTAACCCCGATAAACCATTCAAAGTGCGATTGAATATGGATGTGGATGAGCCAGGTGATGAGAAGCCGGTTCGAATGGCCTGGAACGGAAGCCTGGAATTCAACCAGACGCAGTTCCAGTGTGGTACACAACTGAAAGATGTTACAGGGGTGTTGCTGATCGAACAGGGGAACTATGACGCTGGCAAAGTCAATTGCACTGGGCAACTCTACCTGCGATCTATGGATATTGCGGGAAAGCAGACTATTGGCCCAGTCCATTCCAAAATCCTGCTGACGCAGCATGCGCTGCAACTACACGATGCCCAGGCCAGAGTGCCGGGTGGCGGTGTGCGTGGTTTGATTGAAGTGAAATTTGGAGCTGCACATCGGTATCATCTGGATCTCACTGCTGATGTCATGCTGGAACAGTTTTTCGCGCAGAACCGAGAGTTGAAGGGGCGAGCTTTAGCCAAGCTCAGGCTGAACGGCGAGGGCAGTAACCTGCGTAATCTGTATGGCGACGGTTCCATACTGGTGGAGCAGGGGGCGCAACTGTATCAGTTGCCTTTACTGATTGACATCTTCAATCAGTTCAGTCAGATGTTACCCAAGGCAACGAATTTCCAGACAGCCAAGGTGGACTTTGCAGTTCAGGGAGATCGGGTTACTGCCCAGAAACTGCAACTGCTCGGCGATGCTTACAGCATTGAAGGTTCAGGCAGCGTCAAGCTCGATGGCAGGGAACTGAACCTTGTTCTGACCATGGTCATGGGTGGAAGAACCTTGCCTTTGATGCCTGCAGCGCTCGATACACTGAACAAAACAATTGCCAAAGGGCTGATGAAAGTCAATGTCACTGGTTCCATCGATAAAGTGGAAGTTCATGTCGCGCCTGTTCCATTTTTAACTCAACCCATCCGGGATATGATTCAGTCTGTCGGTGGCAGGAATTAAGTCCAGACTCATGGTTGATGCAGGATATGCATACACTGCTTTTCTTATTGCTCTTATTCACCGCCACTCAGGCCGGTAAACCATTGCCTGAGTTGGATCAGTTGTTTCAGCAACAGTCAGGCTGGATTGGTGGCGATGGATTTTATTCAGTCAGGTTGTCGCCTCATAAAATTGCCTGGCTGTTCAGTGATACTTGGATCGGTAAAGTCGAAAACAAAAAACGTACGGATGCAACCATTATAAACAACACGGTTGTCATCGAAGATTGTTCCAGCGGCAAACCAGTGATGAGTTTCTGGTATCAAAATCGCGAAGGCAAGCCGGAAGCGTTGTTCAAGCCTGCCAGAAACTCCAGGGATTGGTACTGGTTGCAATCCGCAACCATGACTGGCAGTCAGCTTGCTGTGTTCATGGCAAGGATCGAAAAGACAGACGACAAAAGCGTCTTCGGGTTCAAGCAGAATGGGCAATGGCTGGCGATGGTGAGTAACCCACAGGAATCTCCACAGAAATGGAAGTATGAGCAATGCGAAGTGCCTCATTCCAAGTTTGAGAAGGATCGTTCTGTCTGCTGGGGTGGCGCAAATTGCCAGGTGGGCGATGATCTTTACGTCTACGGCTTTGTTGAACAGCGCAAGCTGAAGTTGTTAACTAGATCGCTGGTGGTCGCCCGAGTACCTGTCCAATCTGTGAACGACTTCAAGCAGTGGCGGTTCTATGGTGCCGGTGATTGGCATTCTGATCCAGAAAAGGCTTCACTCATGGCAGGTGGAATGTCTCCAGAATTTTCGGTAAGTCGTCTGGGAAGTGAGTATGTGTTGATTTACACGGAGAATGGTTTGTCCGAGCGCATTCTGATGAGGAAGTCTGCCAACCCGTGGGGGGCCTTGGTCTGAAGCAAAAGTGGTCTACGTCTGCCCGGAAATGAGGCAGGATAAAAAACTGTTTACTTATGCAGCCAAGGCGCATCCACACTGGTCGTCAGAAAAACAACTGGTGATTTCATACGTTGTGAACTCGCTTGATTTGTGGCAGATTGCACGTGAGGCACAGTGGTACTGGCCACGATTTGTTGGTGTTCCGATGCAATAGTTACAACTGTCAAAGTTTGCCCAGTTTCAAATGCAACGTGATCGTTAAGGTCAATGCACAATCCGCCAACCTGTCACAACCGATTCAGGTTTTGATGGATTCAATTGTTGACCACTGATTTTTACTCTACATTTTGCCTGTATCATGGCAAACTAGGTAGGAGACGTGTGTGGTTGATCATTCACACTGAGCAACCGGTGCAGCAAAAAGTGAATGCTTGCATCGTGGTTGGGCAGCGTGAAGTCGACGCTGTGCCACGTAGTGTTATAGGAAAACTTGGGAGGAGCTTTCTCATTCTTCAGGTCCGTTGAGACTTGCAGTTCCAAATCGTTCAGCAGCATTGTTCGGATATTAACTCATCCAGCAACGCAATCTGTACCGATTGGATTGCTGAAGCAATTCAACAGCCTATTCAGGCATGATCTTACGTTATCAGGGATAACCGGTCGCGTAAGCAGCTGAAAACAATGAGAAAGGTACGGTAGCGACGCGAGGGAAATGAACAGATTTAACAGCAGGTGATCATTAAACTTGAGCCACCTTGCGAAATCGGTGAAATTTCTCTAGCCTTCCACCCCAACTTTCTGCTATACTACCAACACAACTCTAGGAGCACCCTGTCTTGGGGCTCCCACTATATCACGTCTGTCTGTTTCACATATCGGAGTCTGGACATGATCTCTGTCCGTCGTCAGCTTTTCTTAGGCGCAGTCCTGGCTGCTACCACTGCAACTGCTTCTACAGCACTCCTCGGCGATCAAGGCGGTCGTCCCGCGAGCACGTTGGCTGCATTCCCACAAAACCTGAGCAAGCTCAGTGAACGTTTTGTGCAGGCCAAATTCCTGGAGTCAGGAGTTCATACCTATCAGACTGCATCAGGCGAAAAATACTTCGCCTTGAAGCTGCAGCCTGAACTTGCTGCACACACAGCACCGGTGAAGACCGATGTGCTCTTCCTGGTCGACTCCACTGCCAGCCAGGCTGGCATTCCCTGGCACACTGCCAAGGCACTCACCAAACAACTGAGTGAGAAATTCGGCAGCGAAGATCGCGTAGCCATCGCCTCCGTTGCTGCCAAGGTTTCACAACATACTGGGTGGGTATCAGCCAAAGACGCCAAGGTAGAAGGCGCATTGAAGGCATTAAACGATGTTACCCCGATGGGCGTTGCTGATCTGAAGACAGCCATCCAGACCGCACAGAACCTGTTTGATGGTTCCCATGATCGCCGGAAATTGGTGGTCTACATTGGTGATGGCGTTAGTGCACTGAATCCGCTGCAGGCTAGCGATCGCGCCAACCTGTCCAGCAACCTGCTCGGCAAGGAAATTCAATTCTTTGTCATTCCAGTTGGCTTCAAGCCTGATGTTCTAGATATGAGCGGCATCGCATCAGCTACTGGTGGCGCTGTGCTTCGTCTGGCCAATCAGGAAAAGCCTGAAGCAACTACATCCCGCTTCTTCAAGAGCATGACTGCACCTGTCATGCGTAATGTTGAAGTTCAACTGCCTGCGGAAGTCACTCTGGCTTTGCCTGGCAAATTGCCACCGCTGCGTGCCGATCAGCCAACGCTGGTAGTTGGTGAATATCAGAATAAGCTGAATCAGTTTGCAGTCACTTGCAAAGGCCAGGTCAACGGACAGGCTGTCAGCGTTACTCAGAACGAAAAAGTATTGACCAGCACTGCTGATTGCTTCTTCCTGCCGAGCATGGTACGCCAGTGGAAACTGGACCAGAATGCTCCAGCACTGGTACGTGCTGACCTTGCACTGGTATTTGCCAGTTCACAATCTGCATTCGCCAAGGAAGATTTACTCACCCAGGCTGCATTTGCTGTGAAAGGCAATCAGCTTGATCTGGCTTCTCAGTTGTACTCGGAAGCTGCCAAGCTTGATCCACAGGATGCTGACGCGCAGGCTGGTATCCGCCTGGTTTCGACCTTGCAGAAGAATCCTGCTAACAATGCCAAACTGTTCGCCAAGCAGCAAGGCAGTGGCAACAAACAGGAAGACGATCTGCTCAAACGAACTCAGCAGGCTGCTGATGTTGAAGCACAGCGTGTCAAGTTGAGTGTTGAAGAAACACTCAAGCAGGCTCGGAAAGACCTGGCAAGCAATCCTGTTGATGCACTCAATCGCCTGCGCTTGCTCGAACAGGAAGTGCGAACCGATGCCAATATCAGCGAAGATCTGAAAAAACAGATACGTTCACAATTGGAAGGTGAAATCCGACTGGCACAAGTCAAGTCAGAACGATTTGAAGCTGAAGCTGCTGAAAAAGAAGCTCTTCTGGCAGCTGCCAAGGCACGCGAAGCCATTGCCCGCATTCGCGAAGCAACTGAAGAACGCCTGCGTACCAGCATGGCACAGTTCGATGCGTTAATGGCCAAAGCCCGTTATGAAGAAGCAGTCATCAAGGCTGATGAAGCTCGACGTTATGCAGCCAGCCTGTCACATCCACGCTACACCGAAGTGGCAGTTGCTGCACGGGAACAATCCGACAGCGCCTATCAGCAATCGCAGTGGGATCGCATTATCGCCATCAAACGCGATAACTTCCTGGCAACGATGTTGACGATTGATGAATCGTCCATCCCGACACCAGATGAACCACCGTTGTATTATCCACAACCTGATTCGTTCTTCTTCCGTGGTCGCAGACAGCGAACCTGGCTGGAGTTGAGCGATTATCGAATCTCACGCTGGACCGATCCCTATTATGGGATGCCCGTAGCCAAGGAAGCCAGCCGTCTCCAGGAAACGCTGTACAAACCAACGAATCGATTTGAAAAGTACTTCGATCAGGAATTCCCACTCACTGAGTACATTGATTTCATCAAGACTGCATTCGATATCACATTGGTTATCAACACGAATGCTTTCCGTGATCTTGAGCCAAATATCAAGCAATCAGATATTCGTGATATCAAAGTGACGATTCCGCGCATGAAGGGAGTGTCACTGGCAACCATCCTTACCTACCTGTTAGCAGATCTGAAAAAAGGTGATCTGGCTCTGACTGCAACCTACATCATTCGTGGTGATTACATTGAAATCACGACGCAGGAACGAGCTCTCAGTGAACGCATCGTACGTGTTACGGATGTTGGCGCTCTCGTAATGCCTCCAGTAACCATGACCATCGCCTTCGGTGGTGGTGGCATGGGGGGTGGTGGTATGGGTGGTGGTATGGGTGGTGGTGGTATGGGTGGCATGGGCGGTGGCATGGGTGGAATGGGTGGCATGGGCGGAATGGGTGGTATGGGTGGAATGGGTGGCATGGGCGGAATGGGTGGTATGGGCGGAATGGGTGGTGGTATGGGTGGTATGGGAGGTTTTGGTGGTGGTGGAATGGGTGGAATGGGTGGTGGTATGGGCGGTATGGGTGGTGGTATGGGAGGAATGGGCGGTATGGGTGGCGGTATGGGTGGGGGTATGGGCGGTGGTATGGGTGGCATGATGGGAGGCGGTGCCTTCGTCAACTTTGCCAGTCAGGGTACACGTTTCATTCAATCATTCATGCTGCAAAACCTTATCCGCGTCGTCATTACTGATGCTGATTGGGACGATGAAACCGCACAAGCGGGTGGCGGTTTAGGTGGTGGTGGCGGACTTGGTGGTATGGGTGGCGGCGGCCTTGGGGGTATGGGAGGCGGTGGGCTTGGTGGTATGGGCGGCGGCGGTATGGGTGGAATGGGCGGTGGCGGTATGGGTGGCATGGGTGGTGCTCCTCTTAAGGGCAACCCCGATAAAGATCAGATGTTCTACTATGATCAATCGCTTGCCATGGTCTTCCGTGCACCTTCCAAGCGCACGACCAGACTCCCTTCGCCATACAAACGCATTGAAAAAGAAGGTGGTCCTGCAGGCCCTGGTGCTGGCGGTGGCCCTCCAGGTGGCGGTTTGGGTATGCGTGAACGCAACGGTGGAAACCTTGGCGACGCGCTGGCCAACAAGGATAACAAGAATCAATCAACAATGGTTGCTTCGAAACCATCATCACCAGATGTCAATCCAGGCAGCTTCTGGGATAATACCATTCAGAAGAGTGGCACTGAAAATAGTCTGACGATAGCTGCTGTCGATTTCCTGGTTCAGAATGGCAAAGCGGAACATGCTGCTGCATTACTCAAGGCAGCACTGAAGCACTCAGTGGCACCTCGCCCCTGGATGTACGATGCTCTCGCATTAACTCTGGAAATGTCGAATGGCAATCCAGAAGAAATCGAGCAGGCCCTTTTGTCCGGTGCTGATCTGAAGCCAGGCAAGGTTGATGGCCTGCTTCAGGCTGCCAAAGCCATGGCTAAGCACAGTAAGTGGCAGAAAGCAGTTGAGTATTGCCGCAAGAGTGCAGATCTGAATCCTCAGAACCCACAACCATATCTGGAAGCATTGAGCTATGCTCAATCCGCCAAGGATGTGGCTGGCATGACTTGGGCTGCTGGCGCTCTCCTGTCACAGGATTGGCCAACGGACGCAGTCGATCTGCATGGCAAGGCTCGCCAGGCTGCAGAAAAGCTGGCTACTGCACTGTCTCAGGACGGTCGCAGCACGGAAGCCAGCAAAATGCTACAGTCGTTTGAAACCAAGGCTCAGCGTGATCTGGTTGTGAAACTCACTTATCAGGGCGAAGCAGAACTGGAACTGGAAGCAACCGATCCAACCGGTTCAACCTGCTCCACAGTGTCCAGCCAGTCCATTGGTGGTGGCACACTGGCTATCGATAAGGCCAGCGGTGCTCGTGCCAAGAAGTACAGCGTTGCAGAAGCCTTCGCTGGCAAGTACGCCTTCACCGTTCGCCGCGTCTGGGGACGTACTGTTGGTGGCAAGGCAACTCTGGAAATCATCCAGAACCAGGGCACAGCTGACGAGCGTGTTGAACGCACGACGCTGACACTCGACGATGAAACCACTTTGAGCTTCGATCTCAAGCAGGGTCGCCGTCATAACCCAGCCCATCTGGCATCACCAGATACCTTCCGTCAACTGGCTCAGGAGAGACGCTTGAACCAGGCTGCAGCCAACAACACCCAACTGGATACACTGGCATCGCCAGTCATCCTCGGTGGTGAAGGCAAGGTGCAAGCAGTTCAAGGTGTCAAGGCGCTGACTGCCAAGGCAACCGAAATGGAAAAGTTGGCTCTGCTTGGGCAAACCGAAGTCGATCTGCCTGCACAGGGCGGCGTGGGCCTGGCTACCAGCATCCGCTCCACGGCTGATGGCAAGAACGTCAGCTTGAAAGTGCAGCCGGTCTTCGTCAAGCAGCAGGTTGAATCAGCCAAGCTGCCTGTCATCCCCGGCAGCGGTTCATAAGTAACCAATAATTCAATAAAACCATGCCTTATCATCTCAGATGATAGGGCATTTTTTGTATTGATGACCGTGCGAGGTTGTTTAGGATAGAGGTATGCTGTCCCCTCGGAAAAAGTCATGACGACATCAGATGCCAACCGGCGCAGTTCTATTCGCAAGCGGCCTCGCGGCTGGCTCTTGGCTGAATGCCGCAAGCGTGGCACCATGGGGCCGAACATTGCTGAAGTTGTCTGGGATGTATCACAGACCGGTCTCTGCATGGTAACCAATGCCGAATTGAAAGTCGGGCAGGATCTCGAAGTGCAGATCACCAGTACCAGTCTCACGCAAAAACTCAAGACCAACGGTACAGTGGTCTGGGTTGATCAGCTCGACAGCACCAAGTATTCGATTGGTGTTCGTTTTGAACAGATGTTGCCCTACCAACAGATCTGCCAGTTGACGATTTAACAATATCCCAGCACAGGAATTCATCATGATCGGCCACATGGTCTATTTCACTTTGAAAGAACGTACTCTATCAGCCAGGCAGAAACTGGTATCGGCATGCCAGAAATACCTGAAGGGTCATGAAGGCACGGTTTATTTTGCAGCGGGAACCGTGGCAGAAGAATTCAGCCGCGAGGTCAATGATCGTGAATGGGATGTGGCACTGCACCTGGTGTTCAGGGATAAGGCAGCTCATGATGTGTACCAGGATCATCCCAGGCACGCTCTGTTCATCAATGAAAACAAGGATACCTGGCTGAAAGTGCGCGTGTTCGATTCCTTCATCGAGTAGATCATGAAATCACATACGCAATATCTGACGCTGAACCTGCCCACGAAAATGGGCTTCATCAATATCACACCGGATATACAGCAAGCAATCGATGCCAGTGGTGTGCGTGAAGGGCTGGTGCTGGTGAATTCCATGCACATCACCAGCAGCGTGTTCATCAATGATGATGAACGCGGACTGCACCACGACTTTGGCAAGTGGCTTGAGAAACTGGCGCCGTTCAATCCTGATCCGAATCATTACCACCACAATCGCACCGGCGAAGACAATGCTGATGCCCACATGAAGCGCCAGATCATGGGCCGGGAAGTAGTGGTGGCGATCACGAAAGGCAAACTTGATTTCGGCCCATGGGAGCAGATATTTTACGGCGAGTTCGATGGGCATCGGGCTAAGCGTGTTCTGATAAAAATTATCGGTGACTAAAACCGGCAGCGATACTGCTTCCCCTCCAGAAGATTCTCTTTGCATCTGTGTGGTGAAGCGGTATCATGCCGGTAGTGACTCGTTTAACCATGTGCTTGAAACTATTCTGCACATGCTATCCATAGCCGCCAGAACCTGACGTATCGATTGACGGGGCGCGAGCCCCATTGACACACACAAATAGGCAGAACATTACAGGAAAACATGCCCGTCCTGCTCGTGAATATCATTTGTACTACCATTTCCCGGCAAACCGATCGGATGCCGGGGCAGTACCGTAGCAGGCTGTCCGAAACCGTGTCTCACCGCGAAACGTCTGGTCCGTCGGCTTCATTTATTGCCGTAAAGGACTTGACTGAACATGTACGAACTAGCCATAGCTGGCGTTGCCCTCCTGCTCGGCCTGGCCGGCGGGTTTGGCATCCGACAGTGGGCCGATCGTTTACGCAAGGCAGGCTTCCAGAAGGATGTCGATGCCATGCTCGAACAGGCTCGACGCGATGCTGAAGTGATTATTGCCCAGGGGAAAACCAACGCCAAGGAAATTGAACAACAGGCCAAGGATGGATTATTTCAGAAACGGGAAGAATTCAACAAGGAACTGCAGGGAATTCGCAATGAACTGAAAGACCAGGAACGCCGCATTGAAAAACGGGAAGAATCTCTTGATCAGCAGCAGCAGGCCCTGCTCAAGAAAGAGAAGATAGTTGACAAGATCAAGAAGGAAGCGACAGAGCGCCGGGAGCAACTGGATCGTAAACTAACCGATCTGCAGAAAGCGGAGAAAGAACAAACCGACAAGCTGCTCGAAATCAGCGGCATGTCGCGAGAAGAGGCAGGCTCTCAAGTATTAGCCCGTGTGGAACAGGAACTTGCCCAGGAAATCGGCAAACGCATCCAGAAGCACGAAGAACAGCTCAAATCGAAAGTGGAAACGCGGGCACGCGAGATCATTGCCACTTCCGTGCAGCGTTATGCTGCTGCCCACACTGCTGATACGACCGTCAGTACCGTGGATATCCCCAGCGATGAAATGAAAGGCCGTATCATCGGTCGTGAAGGTCGCAATATCCGTACCTTCGAGAAAGCTACCGGAGTTGATGTCATTGTCGATGATACGCCGGGTGTCGTGGTGGTATCTGCGTTTGATAATGTCCGTCGCGAAACTGCCAAGCTGGCGATGCAAAAGCTGATTGCTGATGGACGCATCCACCCCACACGCATCGAAGAGATCGTCAACGAAACCAAGATGGAGATGGAAAAGTCCATCATGGAAGTAGGTTATCGTGCTGTGCAGGATGCCAATGTCGGCCCTGTGCACGATAAGCTGGTGGAACTACTGGGCAGATTAAAATTCCGCACCAGTTACAGCCAGAATGTTTTGTTGCACAGCATGGAAGTAACCCATATTGCGGGGTTAATAGCAGAAGAACTGGGTTACGATGGCAAACTGGCCCGGCGCTGCGGTCTGCTTCATGACATCGGCAAGGCTGCAGACCATGAAATGGAAGGCGGGCATCCCCAGATTGGTGCCGAACTTGCCAAGCGGTATGGCGAAACCAATCCGCATGTGCTGCATGCCATTGTTGGGCACCACGACGATATCACCATCGATCATGTGTATACCGTTATCGTGGCTGCTGCTGATGCCATCAGTGCTTCGCGTCCCGGCGCTCGACGCGATACGCTGGAAAAGTATGTCAAGCGACTGGAAGAACTCGAATCGATTGCCACCAGTTTCCATGGCATCGATCAAGCCTTTGCCATTCAGGCCGGTCGCGAAGTGCGGGTGATTGCCAATTCTGAAAAGATCAGCGATCAGGAAGCACAGAAAGCGTGTCGCGATATCGCCAAGGCTATTGAAGAAAAGATGAACTATCCGGGTGAAATCAAGGTTTCCGTTATTCGTGAAACTCGCTTCGTGGATTATGCACGATAGTACAGTCAATCAATACTTGGTACCCGCAGTACGGGTGCCAGGTTTTCTCTGTTGTTTTTTCGACCAAATCCAACGGACATCAGGTCTGGTCATCATTACCAGAAAGCACGCTGTGCTGACGTGCTGACTGGCATTTGCAATCTGGTGGTCTGCCGTATAATGCGGGTGTAACAGATTCTTTCGTAATTGGGCACGAAGATGGTACCAATCATTGGTGATGAGTTTATTCCTTCGCAGATTCAGCTGCCTCCCAGCATTCAACGGTATCGCGATTATGCCAGGCAGCGACAGATGTCGCTTGGCGATCTGCTGCTGGAAAACAGGATCATTTTCCTCGCTGGCGTCATCAATGACATTTCCGCCATTGAAATCGTCATGAAAATGCTCTACCTGCAGTACGAAAATCGCACGCAGGAAATTCATTTCTACATCAGCAGCCCTGGTGGTATGGTAACCAGCACTTTCGCGATTTACGATACGATGCAATTCCTCGAATGCCCGGTAGCAACATATTGCATCGGCATGGCTGCCAGTGGTGGAGCTATCCTCCTGGCTGGTGGCAGCAAGGGGAAACGTTATTGCCTGCCCCATTCCAAGGTCATGGTGCATCAGCCTCATGGCGGCATTGGTGGCCAGGTGTCCGACATTGAAATCCAGGCTCGTGAAATCGAGGCTGACCGTCACAAGCTGAACGTGTTGCTGAGCAAGCACACGGGCCAGCCCATTGAAATCATTGCCCGAGAGACGGAACGAGATCGTTACTTTGGCGCCCAGGAAGCCAAGGAATTTGGCCTGGTGGATGACATTCTGACCAAACCACCGGTCGAACTGCCTAAGACCGCATCATAACCAGGCTTAACCATATATCAGGACAGGATACCTTGACATGCCGCTAGTACCCATAGTTGTTGAGAAAAGTGGACGCGAAGAACGGGCGATGGATATTTACTCCCGCCTGCTCAAGGATCGTATTATCTTTCTGCAGGGCCAGGTGGATGATCACATGGCTAATATCATTGTGGCCCAGATGCTGTTCCTGCAATTTGATGATCCCAAGAATGACATTCATATCTACATCAACAGCCCCGGCGGATCGGTTACCGCTGGACTGGCGATTTACGATACGATGCAGTTTGTCAGTTGCCCGGTAGCAACGTACTGCATGGGCCAGGCAGCAAGTATGGGGGCTGTGCTATTGGCTGCGGGAAACAAAGGCAAACGGTTCTGTCTTCCCAATGCCCGGGTGATGATTCATCAGCCAATGGCAGGCAGCGAGGGCACCGCCACAGAACTGTTGCTGCACACTAAGGAATTCCTGCGTCTCAAAAAGAGATTGAACGAAATTCTTTTCAAGCACACTGGTCATCCTCTGGATCAGATCGAAAGAGATACTGATCGTGACAAGTTCATGTCAGCACAGGAGGCCATGGAATATGGCTTGGTGGACAAAGTTCTAGAACGCATTCCCATGCCCGTGATGAAAGCTGCTTCGGAATCAAAGGATTAACCAATTAGAGAATTGGAGATAGTTGTAATCTAGGTAAACTGAGCAAACTGAGTTTCTTGCCTGTTTTGACAATTGCAACATTATCGAATCTGAAACAAGGCTTCCCCGAAGCCTTGTTTTATTTTATGCCGATAAGAATACTGTGCGTCTTTCGGGGGAGAAGACCAGATCGTCATGCGCCTGTCGTCTGGATTCTTACAGTGGTGTTGCGCCGTTCAACCTTCTCTGCAACGGGGAATGGTGCTGCTTGTTTGTTGCATGGCAACAATGGTTCAGACGGGTTGCAAGTCTTTAACAGAGAAGCGAGAGCAGCAGGATATTCTGGAAGCTGAACTTCGACAACAGGAACGGCATATTCAGGAACTCAAGGCAGAGGTAGATCGCAAGGAATTCATGATCCAGGGAATGGATCAGGAAATTGAACGGATGCAGCACGCCGCTGCTGGCAGGCAGAGGGCTGGTGAACCGCCGGTTCCTGGTGTGGTGAAAGAAATTGTTCTTGGACGGTTGACTGGTGGGTTTCGCTCAAATCCCCGCATTCCTTTTGACGATGCGCTGCAATTCCTGATTGAACCACGCGATTTGGATGGTCATTCGATCAAGGCACCTGGATCAGTCCATATCGAAATATTTGAAATAACATCAGCAGGTTTGAAAGTACCACTCTCTGCGTTTGATATCTCTCCGAAGGAACTCAGGCGATCCTGGGATCAGCCTATGTTGGGTTCTCCCTCCTACCGAATTCTGATTCCATTCAAGGCCATGCCCACGCAGGAGAAGATGCGTGTCGTCGTTCGCTTTACCACACTCGATGGCAAGCTGTACGAAGCGGAACGTGATTTCACGATTCGATTGCCTGGCCCGGGCCAAGCTCCCATGATGCCTAGGGGAGCAGCAGTCCCCGGGGGGTATACCGTTGTTACTCCCGGCCACATGATTAATGGCACCCTGGTTGGTCCGCTGAATAATCTGGTTCCTGCTGCTTCGCCGCTTCCTGCTCCTGCCAACCTGAGCTCTGCACCAGCAGAAGCGGGCCGCATACCTGCACAAATTGAAAACAAATCGGTTAACACACCGCCTCCTGTGCCACCGGAGTCTAAACCTACAGCCCCTGAGTTGCCTTTGCCCAATCAGCCCGATAAGGACAGCGGCAGCTCTTCAGTTATTCCTATCATTCCGCTGAAGCCACGAGAAGAACCATCAAGCTTACCTGGCACACCTATTACACCCAATAAGATCAATCAGGATGGTCCACCGCCTCTCCCGGCACCACCAACGCCACCTGAATTTGAAAAGAATATCCAGCAGACAGGGTATGAAACCTTGCCTTCGCCCAGTGAGCAGCCTCGAACTCCCCGTCCGCTCTTCCCGAGCAACATATCGTCAGAAAATCAGGCTGGACAGTTGGTTCCAGTTACAGCCTCACCACCTGCAGTATGGCGACAGCAGCACTCAGCAGTGCAAGTAGTCAATCAAGCGGAAACACCTGCCATCAAGCTCTCCAAGCCAATCCGCGTTCAATAACACGTGATTATTGGATTTTGAGTTTTCTGCTCTTACCCAACACAATCAGGTTCACTTCATCTCGGGCGCCTGCGGGTATCTCGCAGATGCAGTTGACATTCCAGTTGAGCCCGATTTCATTCGGCTGCTCCAGGTCTGAGTAGATGATGTGGCCTGACGATCCTTCATTCCATTTGACATGGATGTATCCTTCCACACCACCTGTCAGGCCCTGCTGATTGCCTAGAATTTTCTTGCCTGTGACATGTTCGAGGATGTTGCCTCCGCCACCATCCTGTCGCTGGCTGCCCACCGAGATGACAACCTGCAT
The DNA here is from genome assembly GCA_016795155.1 of Planctomycetia bacterium. Classification (NCBI taxonomy): domain Bacteria; kingdom Pseudomonadati; phylum Planctomycetota; class Planctomycetia; species Planctomycetia bacterium. The sequence goes on from JAEUIE010000003.1 coordinate 226,801, forward strand.
GCCATTCTTGTTTTCAAAAGTAATAGTGTCATCGTACTCTTTGAGGGTGCCTTCGTGCGACCAGTTGCGATCAGGTGGCTTGGGACCAATGTAATCTCGCAGCGATACTCTTACACCTTCCTGTTGAGGTGGTTGATAGCTCAACTGAAATTCGCCTGCAGCCATATTGTCATCCTGAATAAACATGACATCCTTTTTCACCCCGTTGGCTTCCACTTGAATGGCTTCTTTGGTTAGATAAATTCGGGTTCGAACGCCTTGGAAGACGCGATCGATTTCGGAGTACGGCACTTTCAATCGCAGTAACAGGAATTTTCCTTGTGGATTCGGCCTGGCAACCACAATCTGTCGGGGGCCTGGAATGCAGTATGCTGCGGTTTCCGAGTTCATCACTCGCACGCCAACATTGTTGTATCCCATTCCATTGATAACAGTATACACATCAACAATCTGTGCTTCAGGTGCACTCGCGAACATCTTTCCGAAGGGAACAAACATGAAGATCAGTGTGATACCGGTCACGCAAAAAAGGAAAAGGGCAAGAAGGACAAAGAACATGCCGCGGCTGATTTCTGTGCCGCCAATTCGCACCGTTGCGCCTGCGAGCTTTGCCTTCTTCTTTTTCTTTTTGTTTTTCTTCGGTGTTGATGGAGTAGGTTCATCATCCACTACTTCGGGTGGGGGCGGAGGAACGGAGCTGCGAGGCTTGCTGGGAATGGGTGCCGGTGTCGCTCTAACAATCGGCTTGGCCATGGGTTGAGTGCTGCCAGGTTTTGCAGTCTGGGTAGGAACAACTTTAGCCTGTGGCACAATAGGCTTTGCCAGGGGTGGATTCGAAGGCGATCCTGGATACTTCATCACCTTCTGACAGGCAGGGCAGCGTATCGAAGTGCCAGAGGCGATTCCGGCTGGCAACGTTAATGCCTGGCGACAACTGGTGCACGCAATCATACTAGCCATGATACTCTCACTTGAACCTGCAGAGGATTCCACCACATCATGGTCAGATGTTGATCGAGTTGCAAGTATTCAGTTTGACAAAATGGATAACTCAGGGTCAACTAAGTAAGCCCGCAAAAGTAACTATGCGGTGAATGGGCACGGTTAGCGTGAGTACACGCAAACCGTGGCACCCGACCCGCATGACTTCTTAAGTGTAGGCACACACGCATGGTACACTCTCTGCTAGTAACAAGGCATGCAGTTTATGAAAGATGTGATCAGCTTGATTCTGGGTGGAGGACAGGGCACCAGGCTCTATCCTCTTACGAAATATCGCAGTAAACCCGCGGTACCCATCGGGGGCAAATACCGCCTGATCGACATTCCCATCAGCAACTGCCTGAACTCTGGTCTCAATCGTATTTACGTGTTAACGCAATTTCTCTCGGCAAGTCTTCATCAACATATCACACGCAGTTATAACTTTGATGTGTTTGGCGGTGGCTTTGTCGAAATCCTGGCTGCCCAGCAGACCATGGATTCCACCAGTTGGTATGAAGGCACCGCTGATGCGATTCGCCGTAATTTGCAATACATCGATCAGCCTGGCACTCGAGAAGCATTGATCCTTTCAGGTGATCAGCTTTATCGCATGGAATATGAAAAGCTGATTGAAACGCATCGGAAAAACAATGCTGACATAACCATTGCCGTTATCCCCGTAGAGCGAAGTGCTGCTTCAGCATTAGGCATTATGAAACTGGCAGAGGATGGTCGCGTAACAGCATTTGTGGAAAAACCGAAAACCGATGAACTGCTCGATCAGCATCGCACGCCAGCTTCATCTATTGAACGGAACGGCATTGCAGCTAAGGGCCGTGAATACCTGGCCAGCATGGGTATTTACCTCTTCAAGAAAGAAGTTTTGATCGATCATCTGCGTGATCCCTTGAACACCGACTTCGGCAAACATGTCATCCCCAACAGTATTAAAGAACGGAAAGTACAAGGCTTTCTTTTCGATGGTTACTGGGAAGATGTCGGCACCATAGCCGCCTATTTTGATGCGAGCCTTCTGCTTACGCACGATAAGCCGCCATTTTATTTTCAAAGCGAAGATGGCCCGATTTTCACCAGGCGTCGGTTTCTACCTGCTTCCAAGGTCATGTCTGCCACCATCAGTCGGGCATTGCTGAGCGATGGCTGCCTGATTCAGGAAGGTGCTGTGGTGGAACACTCCATCATCGGTGTGCGCAGCATCATTGGCAAAAAGGCTGTTGTAAAAGACTGTATCATCATTGGGGCAGACCGTTACGAGTCGGACGAAGAGAGATCTAAAGTAACGCCACATTTCCCGCATATCGGTATCGGCGACGGTTCCCATGTGGAACGCGCCATTGTCGATAAGAATGTGCGCATCGGCAAAAATGTCCGCATCCTCAACGAGAAAAAACTGCAGGACTGTGATGCACCGCTTTACTGCATTCGCGATGGTATCGTTGTCATTGCCAAGGATACTGTGATTCCAGATGGCACTATTATCTGATGACCGACGTTACTCACATTACAAGGCCTGTTCGATGTATCACTCAATCAGTTCAATCACGCTACTGTTTCTGCTGAATGGCATAACTTATGCCGACACGTTTGACCGCTATACCAATTCAGTATTATCCAAGGCAGTTGAATCATCGCAGGTGGTGGCTGTCGAGAAACTGTTACCATCCCAGGTGGTCAAGCACAATACGCTCTTTCAGGAAACGGGTGGCGCACTGCTGATTGTCAAAACCAACCAAGGACATCTCGCCAAGGTGCTCGTGCAGTTTGCCCGCCAGCGCAATCAGCAGGAAACAGTGCCCATGGCACTTTTGGAACGCGCTACTTCCTATAAGCTTGGACAGGAGCGGGCGATACAGGCCTTCTCCGCTACGGTGCATCTCTACGATGGATTTCAATACAGTTTCGATCTGGGACAAGTGGTGCCGACAGCAATTGGCGGGGACGTGCGCTACCGTCATACAGTCGAAGGCATATACCTCGAAGCAGTAGGAAAAGCTCGATTGTACCTGGTAACGAAGCATCCGCCGGGAGTTGAGGAACAGAAAACAGCCAGGAAGTCAGCAGCGGGAACCGCATTCGACTCAGCATCCATATCAGGTAGATACAAACTTTATGATGATGGCAGACGCACGGCCGAACTAGTACTTTCCATCGCAGAAGATGGTACCGTTACAGGCACCTATACTTCTGAACAATCAGGGAGGGGGTATGAAATCAGTGGGAAGGTGCATCCTACCGTGAAGCATCAACTGAACTTTACTGTCAAGTTTCCGAACACTACCCAGGAGTTCACCGGTTTTGCCTTCACCAAACAGGCCGATGTGATTTGTGGCACTACCCGCATGCAGGGGCAAGAATTTGGTTTCTATGCACTGCGGGAAAAGTAATTACATCAACCGTTCATGCTCTTTCAGAATGCAGCGATCCATGACCACCAGCAGACCTGCATCACTGGCCTGGTCAGCAGCGTCCTGGTGAATTACTCCCTCCTGCATCCAGACTGATTTCGCGCCAATGGCGATGGCATCATCAACAATAGATGGTACAGCATCTGATTTTCTGAAGACGTCTACCATATCTACTGGTTCCGGGATATCGCGAAGCGTGGGATAGCATCGTTCTCCAAGCACCGAAGTAAGTGTCGGGTTAACCGGGATGATGCGATAACCCTGCGCTTTCATGTAAGCAGCCACGTGATGGCTGGCACGGTGTGGCTTGTCGGACATGCCGACCACTGCAATCGTTCTCGTATTCTGCAGCAGTTGTTTGGTGTCAGAATCATTCATGGCAGATTTTCCCGGAATTTGATAATCTCATTCTATACTTTTGTAGCAATGCCATCGAAGGTTGCTTCACGTGCGACTCATTACCTGCCTGTATGGGCATCAGATTGAAATTCTTCCTGACCAGATGGGGCGTCGTATTGCCTGCCCAGCCTGTCAATTATTGATCGTTGTTTCTCCGCCTCGACCAGGCGAACCTCTGGTTCCGAAATATGAAGTCTATTGCGAAAACGGACACATTTTGCGGGTGAAAGCCCGATATATCGGAACTCAGATAAAGTGTCCTCAGTGTAATGGTCATGCCTGGGTGACAACGGACCGATTGCAGCGTTACCAGGTCACGCCGTCTACTGCCGTTGCTCGAGTTCAACCCATTGTCGCAGCCCCATTACCAGAACCGGTTATTCCTGTCGTAGAAGTACCGACCATTACTGCTGAACCAATTCCGACTGCACTTGCGGATGATATTCCGGTTGCTCAACTGGATCATTCAGTTCATGAACAGCATGCTAACGACGATGAAGTCAGCGATGAACTTGTGCTGCATAAATCTGAACGTCGCAACCTGTCGATGGTTAACCAGGGACTGACACTATTCAGCTTCAGTGTATGGGGCTACTGTGGCGTCAAAATGATAGGTGCTATACTCGGCTTTGTTATTCTGCTGCTTTCGCAGACTATTCCAGCCCCCACGTTCAATCAGGAGACTCGACAACTGGAAGGTACCGGCATGCTGAGCTTCGTTGGTGGCATGTCTGATATCGTCACATGGGTGTATAAGGTCTGTATGGTGCTGAACACCATGCTTTTTTTTGCAGCACTCTTTCTGCTGATGTTCACGCCGTGGATCATGATTGCTCCAGTCTGGTTTCTTCTGAGTCTGCTCGGAATTGCCGGCTATGCAGGCTATCAGCTCTATCTATCCATTCAGGCAAAATCACTCATTCTGAGTTCGGGTGTCATATTTTCGTCACCACAGCAACGTCTTGGAAGATTACTTGGTGAAGGTTCAACAGAATGGTGGCAAAAAGCTCTCTGGGAATTATTGTTCTTTGCCATCTGGTTTTTCGTTATCCTTGGCTGCTGGCAACTGGGCAAGTTCTGTCGCAAGCCGCAACTTCGGCAATCACTGATCATTTTGATGCTGATCGGCTTGGGTGCCTGGGCGCTGTTGTACATTCTGCCATTAACTGGCCTTTTCGATCCACACGGGACAGCCAGCATGTGGGTGGCAGCCATCGTCAATGTGATGCTGGTCATTGGCTTGGGACTGTTGATGATTTTTCAGCATCACAGCCTCATCGGCCAGGTGCAATATATGCTCAGCAGACAGCGGAAGTGAAGATTATCGCTAGAGCGATTCAATCACTTTCTGAACCAGCGTTCGCAGCTTCACTTCCGCATGCCTGGCTGTTTCCAGAATTTCCGGTAAAGCCACTGGTTGCAATGCATCAGGCAGACACATATCTGTGACTATGGAAATGCCCAGCACGCGAATGCCTGCATGTCGGCAGACAATCACTTCGGGGACTGTAGACATACCCACCACATCAGCCCCGATGCCTCGCAGAAAGCGATACTCGGCGCGGGTTTCCAGGTTTGGACCCGTGACTGCCACGTAAACGCCTTTCTGGAACGGTATGCGTTCGTTTCTGCAGATGGTTTCAGCCAGCTTCAACAGTTCCCGATCATAGGCATCACACATATCGGGAAAGCGTGGCCCCAGCCGATCATCATTCTTGCCGATGAGGGGATTATCGCCCAGCAGATTGATCTGATCTTCAATCAGCATCAGATCGCCCTTGGTAAATTGTGGGTTCATACCGCCACAGGCATTGCTGACGATCAGAATTTCGACACCCAGCGCTTTCATGACACGAACCGGGAAGGTCACCTGCTGCAGGCTGTATCCTTCGTACTGATGGAAGCGGCCAGCCATGGCTACTACTTCTTTGCCTGCGATCTTGCCACAAAGTAGTTTGCCTGCATGCGATTCAACGGTGGATACCGGAAAATGAGGCAACTCACGATAGGGAATGGTAACATCGGTCTGAATATCTGCTTCCAGGCCGCCGAGTCCTGTGCCAAGGATGACGCCGATTTTAGGTTGCCCCTTCCAGCGTGATCGAATGACCTGGGCTGCTTCCTGAATCTGTTCGTAAAGGCCGTTCATGAGTGTACCTGCAATAAGGTGATGCCTCTTTTTTATGAAGGAGGTGGCCTGGTTCGAAGGATATTCCTGGATGGACTGGTGCTTTGCTTCAAACAACAAGGCCATAAACTGACTGTGCCGACAATCGCGTCATCAGGATGAGCCAATGCCAGCGAATCTGACTCCACAGTACAACATGGCTGAAGAGGAATACAAGAAAGCCAAAACCAGCGATGAAAAGCTGGTGCTGCTGAAGAAGATGTTTCAACTGCTGCCTAAGCACAAGGGGACGGAGAAGATTCAAAAAGATCTAAAGACCAAAATGTCGGTTCTGCGGGAAGAGATCGAAAAGAAAAAAGCAACGCCAGCCAAAACCCATACCATTGCGAAAATTCCACGACAGGGTGCCGGCCAGATAGTCATTCTGGGTGCCCCGAATGTTGGTAAAAGCAGCATCATCACCCAGGTAACCAAAGCTACTTCGCCAGTTGCTCCGTATCCGTTCACCACTCGCGAGCCTTATCCAGGCATGATGGAAACGGAGGAGGTGCGAATTCAATTAATCGATTTGCCACCCATTACTAAAGATCATCTCGAAAGCTGGCAGGCCAACATGATCCGCAATGCCGACGCAGCCATCCTGGTGATTGATCTGGGTGATGACGATGGTTTGACTGCAACTCAGGAAGTGCTGGATCGATTGGCTGACGCTCATATCAAACTGGCGTTCAGCGACGAGGTAGATGCTGACCCTGAATTTGATTGGACTCGTTGCATGGTGGTTGGCAATAAGATGGATTTGCCCGATGCAGACTTCCGACGCGAACTCTATGCCGATCTAGTAGGTGGCAACACGCAATGGACCTGTATCTCGTGCACCACAGGTGCTGGGGTGGAAGAATTCAAGAAAGCAGTATTTCAGAGATTGCAACTGCTCCGTGTTTACAGCAAGCAGCCCGGCAAGCCACTGGTCAAGAAAGATCCATTCACTGTGCCCGATGGCAGCACGATCATCGATCTCGCAGAATCCATCCACCAGGATTTAGCCAAGACATTCAAGCATGCCCGCATCTGGGGCACAGGCGTGATCGATGGTCAGACCGTCAGCCGGGATCATGAACTGCATGATCTTGATGTGGTGGAGATACACGCGTGAGTTGTGCTATTTCCAGAGCGTCAGGACAATCGCAGATAGAATAAGAAAGCAGAACTGAAACAATCCATCGATGAAATAGATTTCAATACGTTTCTTACTCGTGATGTAATCAGTCATGGCAACTGCCTGCAAGATGCCCCAGACGACGACAGCAACTGCAACACCATCGAGCCAGTGTTCCGCCTTAATCCAGTAGAGCAGAAAAGCCAGCATGGTTGCCATCAGCCAGTAGGCCAGCAGCATGGTGCCAAAGAAAATGTGTGGCGGACGCTGCCTTTGCATTTCCTTGACCTGCTCCGGCGTGTAGCCATGATAGCGCAGCCACATTTTGCCGAATAGCGCGCTATACCAGACTGCTCCGAGAAAGAATGCAACCAGCCCGGCAACAATCACAGCCAGCAAGTTGACTGGTGGTAACTCCAGCGTCATGTCAGATTTCTCCGTATGCTATTCCTTGCATAGTGGTACCATGCTGTCTGCAGTGAAGCAAGCAATAACAGTTCGAAACCACATAATTACAGGGCGCATGTCATGATCTCGCTGGAATATGTTGATTCTCATACTGGTGGCGAACCAACCCGCATCATCATTGGCGGTGCACCGGTCTTGCCTGGAAAGAATGTCGCAGAACAACGTCTTGCTCTTCGAGATCAATACGATTGGATTCGATCTGCGTCGGTCAATGAACCACGAGGTTCCAATGTACTGGTGGGCGCCTTACTGTTACCCGCCTTGGAGAATCATCATGCAGCGGGGATCATCTTCTTCAACAATGTCAGTGTGTTGAACATGTGTGGTCACGGCACCATTGGTCTGCTGGCAACGCTGAAATACCTTGACCGCATTAAGCCAGGTCGACACGGCATCGAAACCTGCGTGGGTACGGTGGAAGCCATCCTGCACAATTCGAACCGTGTTACCGTTCGCAATGTTCCCAGCTATCGTTTCCGAAAAGACGTAGCGATTGATGTTTCAGGCTATGGGAGAGTCGTGGGCGATATTGCCTGGGGAGGAAACTGGTTCTTCCTGGTTCATCAGCACAAGGAACAACTGGAGCTCAAGCATGCAGAAAAATTGCTCCACGTTACCTGGCAGATTCGTCTGGCTCTTGAAGCAGCGGGCATCACAGGTAAAGACGGCGGAGAGATCGATCACATAGAACTGTTTGGCCCCAGTTCGCAAGCCGACAGTAAGAACTTTGTACTCTGTCCAGGCAGGGCCTACGATCGATCTCCCTGTGGAACGGGTACCAGTGCGAAGCTGGCCTGTCTGGCTGCAGATGGGAAATTGAAACCGGGACAGGTTTGGAAACAGGAAAGCATTATTGGCAGTGTATTTGAAGGCACCTACGAGCTGGAGGGCGATTGCATCATCCCCAGCATCACCGGTGAAGCATTTATCACCGGCCGAGGTGTTTTGCTGCTGGACGACAAAGATCCCTATCGTGACGGGATCGTTGCTCGTTAGTTACTTCTTTTCCGGCAAAGGTGGCAACTCCTGAATATCAGTGAGTATCGGCAGATCATCAGTTGGTTTTACCGGTAATGCCCCCAGGTCTTTTACTGCCTCATTCATCGTTTTCGCAGAAACCGGTTTGTTCTCAGGCAGATTGGGTGTGATCATGCCACCCGTTTTTTCGAACAGTGGACCAGAGCCTGATTCCACGATCACTGCAGCTCCCATTCGCTGCCGGATATGCTCGCTGGCTCTTGCCTGCACACACTCTGGAAGTGGACCATCCATGATCTTGACATTATTGTGAGCCAGGATGGAACCCTTGACCGCTTCAAAGCTGGCCAGTGCAATGTTGTAATTGGCAATAGCACTATGCTCCTGACGCAGCGCTTCCGCCAGATCACGCTGCGATTCCAGCAGGAAGTTGATCGTTTCCTTACCCGCTTTGTAAGCCTGGTAACGGAGTTTTACCACTTCAGCAGCAGCTTTACGCTGGCCCACTGCTACTTCGATCACGCGGTGGAATTCGATCAGTTGCCTGATGATCTGTGTCAATTCAAAGATCACCCTCGTTTCATTTTCTTCCAGTGCAATGGCTCGCTGCATGAGTTGGAATTTCGCACGCTGTACTTCACTGTGCTCGTTGCGGAAGCCTAGTTGCATGGTGTAAGATAAGCCTACGCTCCAGTTCTGGAACTGGTTACGCAGCATGGGGTTAAAGGCATTAGAAGCGTCTCCACCATCCAGCCTGTTTCCCAGTCCCTGTACGTCATAATTGGCAAAGGCCCGCAAGTCAGGCAGCAGTCCGTTTTCAGTTCGCAATACTTCAAAATGGCTGCGTTGAATTTCCAACCTGCTTTGTTTCAGGTCAGGCCGTTCGGAGAGCGCTTCCTGTATGGCTGCTGATGAATCGGGTCGGAAAGGCGCTTCGGTCGGAGTGTCTGCCGGTATCAGACGGGTGCCATCTTCCGCGGGCAGGCCAACCAGGTAGCGCAATCTTCGTTCAGCTTCGAGGATACCACCCAACGCTTGCACATACTGACTTTGAAAACTGCGGTACTGTGTTTCAACCGTTTTCAGTTCCAGTAGTGTTGCACTGCCTGCCTTGTACTTGGCGTTGGCGATGTTCCATGATTCCAGGGCCTGTCGCAATGCGATTTCCCGGCTGTACTTGATCCAGAATGCTTCTTCCAGTCGCCAGTAGGCTTCTTCCACAACATAACAGAGATTCATGACCCGGCGTTCAAAGTCGATGACTGACTGTTCAGTATTGATACGGCTAAGCAGAATGCCTGGTACACGACCGCCTGTTGGAACCTGTGCACGCACACTGCCAGGATGAGAATCGAGCAGTTCGTTGATCCCAACACCAGCATTACGCAACAATGGTTGTTCAACACTTAATGAAGTTACAGGCTGATAGGATGGATTGACACGAGCATTCAGATTGGAATATTCATAATCCATATTGAATGAAATGCCTGCCAGTCCACCGGTTGGCAGGGGTTTCAGCAAGGCATTTTGAAAGGATGCAGTGTCCTGGGCAATGGCAGTCACGCCGGCAAACGCTCCCTGGAATGATGCCAGAGCTGTACCAATAGGCCGATCAACCTTGTTCCAGGTCATTCCGCTGCGGAAGAATGCATCGAACTTGGCTAGCGCCTGTTCGATATCGATTGCACGAATGGCAGGATCATAGGCAAAGACTCTGATCGCATCCGACTGACTTACCTGACCACCTTGCGGGCCGGAGAATAGTGGCAAGCCACCCTGACTGAAGTTGCGGAAGTTTTCACCGGTTCGACCACGTTCCAATGCGATCGCGATGCACTCGGCCAGGGTAATGTCACGAGCTTTGGCATCAGGTGAAAGAATAGTACGAATATCACCTTTTTCAGGTGAACGAAGCATATCTGCAGGTTCTTCACACGCAGGGCCGGTTACGCCGCATAAGGCCTGCTTATTGAGGTTCTTGTAATCAGCCTCGGTCATGAAATGATGTTGGGTGCAACCCAACGCACCACAGACCAGGAGTGTACTGCCCAATGCAGCCAGTCTGGTCGCCAACCACCGCCACCGATCCAAGCGACGCATGATGTTTCCCCTCTCCCCTGCGCTGAAGTCGTCACGACTTCAGGACAGACCCACCCCCGGGTACTGACAGAGTCCGCCATACCGTATATCGGCAAAGATTGCAATAATCCCTATGAAAATAAGTAAACCTTGCCGGTTGTAATGAATTCAGGGGCATTGGGAAAGATAGATGAACCACATTGCATGCATTTGGGTAAAGTTCACAAATCAGGGAAGCTGTACATTGCATTGATTCGCTGTATTCCATCGTTCTCTGTGCATTTCGCAGTAGATTAACAGCATGATGAAACTGATTATTTTTGGTTATTTCAACAAGCCCGAAGTGCGTTCCGAACTGGATCGGCTGCGGCCTTTACTTCAGACGCAGCAAATCCTCAAGGAAATTGATCTCGCCGAGCCTGACCAGCGCGATCATTCACCAGCGGATCTGGCACTGGTGCTGGGTGGCGATGGAACGATATTGCGTGCGGCTCAATATATGGGCTATCAGCAGATGCCTACGTTAGGAATCAATCTGGGAAAGCTCGGTTTTCTTGCCGATGTCAAACAGCAGGAAGCCAGCAAGGTATTATCCCATCTTTTTTCGCACGGGTTTGCCATTACGGAACATCTGATGATTGAATGTACCGTTACCGGCGGTGGTGCCAGACACAAGATGCTGGGTTTGAATGAAATGGTTATCCATGCTGATCCACCACTTCATCTGATCCACATTGACCTCTCAATCGATCAGGAAACGGTGGCTACCTTCAGTGGCGATGGGCTGATTGTCAGCACACCCATCGGCTCAACGGGGCATAATCTTTCCGCCGGTGGGCCAATCATGCGACAGGAGCTGGCTGCCTTTGTCATCACTCCCATTTGTGCCCATGCACTAACTTATCGACCGCTGGTTGACAGTGCTGATCGAGTGTTGGGCATCGCATTGCACCCCGGTTCAAACCCGGCAGTGATCAGCATTGATGGGCAAATACAGTTGCCTGTAACTTCAGAACATCGAGTAGTGATCAGGCAGGCACCCGTGAAGTTTCGTCGTGTCAGAGTTCCTGAACGGAGTTACTACAGCACGTTGCGTGAAAAGCTCTATTGGGCTGTGCAGCCTCACGAAAAAATAGAACGAACCAACTGAGCATTCTCATGCGTCGCAGTACGCCACAAGGCGAACATATTCCGGTCTTGCTCGAAGATGTGTTGACTGTTCTTCAGCCTCAACCGGGTGAAATCGTCTTCGATGGAACAATCGGGTATGCTGGCCATGCAAGTGAGTTGCTGCATGAGGTTGGTCCTCAGGGCAGGCTGATCGGTACCGACTTCGATCCAGTTAATCTGCAGAATGCCCGTTTACGACTTGAGCAAGAAGGTTCGACATTCCATCTCGAACACGGAAACTATGCTTCTATTCAAACGATCTTAGGCAAGCTTGGGATAGACGGCGTAGACATGCTGCTGGTAGACCTCGGAATGTCCAGCATGCAGGTCGATGATCCAGCACGAGGCTTTTCCTACGTTCGTGAAGGTCCGCTCGATATGAGGATGGACCCGACACGGGGCAAAACAGCAGCTGACCTGCTCATGACACTCTCGGAACAGGAATTGACCGAGGCTCTGGAGACCATTGGCGACGAACCTAACGCAGCCGTTATTGCCAAGGCCATTGTCACGCACAGGCAGACTGAAATATTCAGTACCACGGTAGAGCTCAGTCGGCTTATTGGCCATGCTGTTGGTCAGCCTGTCGACCGTGAGCAGGGGCGCAAACTTCGCAAAGGTAAAAAACAATGGGAGATCCATCCTGCAGCTCGCACCTTTCAGGTGTTGCGTATTCTGGTTAATCGCGAACTGGCCAACCTGGAACATCTGCTGAGAATACTTCCTGAAGTCTTGAAGCCGGGTGGAAGGGCTGCCATCATCAGTTTTCACAGTGGCGAAGATCGGCGCGTCAAACGTGCGTTTAAGGAGGGATTTGCAGCGGGATGGTATACAGCCATTGCCGACGAGCCTGTTCGTCCTCGCTTTGATGAACAGCGACGCAACCCCCGCTCGCGATCAGCGAAATTGCGTTGGGCTATCAAGGCATAATTATTCGGGCAATTTCAAACTTTGCCAGAGATACCAACTTGCTACCGTGCGATAGGGTGCATAGACTTCACCACGGCTAAGCATGTACTTCTTATCAGGCATGTCCTTCAGTCTATCGAGTCTTTTGACCGCTGCTCGCAGACCTAAATCATCAATAGGCCAGACATCAGGCCGTACCAGTCCAAACATCAGGAACATTTCAGCTGTCCAGCGACCTATTCCTCGTACTTCGACCAGATGTTCAATGATGTCATGGTTTTCCAGTTTGGTAAAGCTTTTGAGTGGCAAAACTCCCTCCAGGGTTCGACGTGCCAGATCATGCATGGCCTGGGCCTTAGTGGTTGAAAGGCCCACCTTTTTCAATTCCTCAATGGTGATTCGCAGCATCCCCGCTGGCTCAACTTTTCCTGGCTTCAGGCGATCTCTCAGCCTTTGCTGAATAGTAGCTGCAGCCTTAAGCGATAACATCTGGCTGACTATGGAGTTGACCAGAATGGGGAAATAATCTCGGGGCGGTGTAGGTCGAGGCTGGAACTCACCTACCTGCTGAATGATTTTCTTCAGAGATCTGTCTCGTTGAAGGGTCCGTAATGCATCGGGCAAATAATGTACGATTGGCGGCATGGCTGCTTTCTACGAATTGCCATCGGGAAGAAGTTGGCGATTGCCAAACACAATCTTCCACGGCTTGATCTGCCACTGGCGGAAGATGCCGTGTTGATGAAAAGGATCATTCTTGATCAATTGCTGAACTGCTGGCTCATTGTCAGCCTGGTAAATGATCAACGCTCCAGAATCATCCAGCAATGGGCCGGATGCCATCAACGATCCTTGCTCAAGCAGCTTCTGCAGATATTGTCGATGTTCTGGTCGTACGGAACTGATCAGTGCAGGGTCATTTTTGTATTCGTATAGAACTGCGAACAGCATGGAAATCTCGCGAACGTGAACGATATTCCATAGTGCTAAGTGCTTACCATTCAATCGTCAAGCGTTCCATCGGTTCGGTCAGACGAATTCTCAGCATGGGAACACCATCGAAGGGCTGAGGCCACGTTTCCACCCGGGCTTTGGAATTCAGCACACGCATGGGGGTATGATGATGCAGGCTTACTATGACCTGTCCATTGACAGGTTGTAACTGCGTGAAAGTGATTCTGCGAGGATCATGAAAGGAAATGCGAGCCTGGCCCTCACGGATATAGCTGCTAGTCCGCTCCAGGCGGATCAGTTTACCACGCTGTGGCAAGTCACAGACTACGACAGAGCCTGGCAATGACATCCATCGCTGTAATGCGGTACTGTTGAATGTAGCAACCCATCCTATGTTCCAGTCGCGGGCGAAAGCGTCCAGATCGGACATGCTCCATTGATCCATGGGTTTGCCCAGAAACATTCCGTTCACCATGCGTACCTGTAGCGGCTCGATCAAGACTGATTCGGCACGCCCCAGTCCACCCACTAGCGAACGCTCAGCATAACCCGCCACCAGGGGTGACCATGTCGCATTCTCTCGTGTCTCTTCCCAGAGGATGCGTGCATCCGAGGTGGTGTGTACCTTCAACTGTTCCACCGTTTGAGCAAGATCAGCAGTCGGCTCAAGTTTCAAATGCCCCAGAGTGTCAAATTGTGCCAGTCCACGAATTAACTCCTCGCGAAACAGGAAAACCGCCGTACCGGCAAGTACTGTCATCACGATCAGGCTTTGCTGGTAACCACCCAGAATTTTGCTGAGATAATCCATCATTGTGGCTAACAGTTTGCCAACAGGTATGGTCGCCAGCCAGACGGCACACCACCACCAGCCGTGTACCTTATCAAGATGCAGCGATTGAATTTCCTGGGGCAGTAGTGCTGCAGCTGTGGTGAGAACAATGCCAAAGCTCCATACCAATGCAGATCGGCCGCCAATACCGGGCTGGAGTGTTTTTGTTCCAAGGAAGCCAATCACCAGGAGCAAGCCGGGCCAGAGCATCAGTTGCAGGTTGGCCTTGATGTTGAAAAATTCCTCCAGGCTGTTGCTGAATATGAGTTCACGATCTGCCAGCATCCACCAGGTATGCCAGCAATCCCAGATCCATAAGCTGTTCACAACAAGGGCCGCCAGGAATGCCAATATCAATCCCACAAAACGATGCCAGCGCAGCCTACCAGCTAGCAGCCCAAGGAAGAGAATGAAACAGATTGCCAGCAACAGCAAGATCGCGGGCCAGAAATAGATGGCAACGGCCGTAGTGCCAAACAAACCGGGAAGTGTCCACCAGCGGGGGCGGGCATACATGCGAACCATTTGAGCCAGGGCCAGCCCCATGGTTGCAGTGCCTATGATGACATCAAGTTCGCCTTGCCGTAATAGTTGCACGCCCCATGGGCTCCAGGCGCAGCCAAGAAATAAGAGCAAAGCGCCAGAGATGGCGCCGCTCCCCAGATTACTCACCCGGCACATGATCCAGAGTGACCAGGGAAGGCTGATCCACATGACCAGCAGCAAAACCTTATACGTTGCCAGCGGGAATTCGGGGTTCAACAGATGGGCAATGATAGCAAGCCTGCATTCACTCGTGTTCCATGGTGAAATGGTCAGCCCAGCCTGATAGTGATAATCATACGTGCTGGCAGTAGGGCCTTCTTCATGAATGGTCCTCGCCACCTGACTGCCATAGTAGATGAGGCGGGAGTGTTGCCCTTCAACCAATGGCACTTCTTGCAGCAGCAGATCGAGATTACCGCTGAAGAATTCCCAAGTCAGCACGGCATGGACAACGACCAGGCTGAGTGCCAGGGTTCGCAGAAGCCAGTAACAGTGCTGGGTTGGTGTCCGTACCATAACGGCCTATGGTACTCTTTCGATGAAAACGTGCAAAGATCAGTCGTCAGTAGCTAATCTCGTCGTCCCAGGTAACGTGTGCGGAAACTCGGGGTCAGATGTTCCAGGTCAAGCAACGTCAGGAAATCAATCGTCTTGAAATCACGATCAATGGCAGGTTCGCCACAGATATAAGCCCCGATCATCAGATACATGCGGAGCAGCTTGGGTGGGTCAGGAAGTTCTTCCGGCAATGGCGCGGTGAGCAATGGCAGTCGATAGGTTTCTGTGGGTAGTGTTTGCAGCCATTCTGGAGCAAGGTGTTGCTGGAGACGGGCATAGGTTGACCAGCCTTCCAGTGCGTCTTGCGAGGTAAGTGAGGAGCAACCGATCAGGTATCGCGCACCAACTTCCTGGGCAAACCGGGAAATGCCGTGCCATAGCAGGTTGATGACATCGTAACTGCGAAAATCCTGATGCACACACGCACGACCCAATTCGATGACTTCATCCCTAATTGATTCGTAAGGCGTAAAATCAAACTCCAGTTCGCTGTAATATCCTTTGCAGAGCAGGGCGGTTCGGCCGGATTGCATGCGGTAAGTTCCCACAATGCGTGATGAGGGAAAATGCTCAACAATCAGGTGTTCACACACTGCATCAAACGGATCAATGTCTTCGCCGGTGGAGTAGGCTGAATCGAGCCCTTCCTTCAGTTCCAGATTGAAAACCTCAAAGCGAAGTCGATAGGCAGCACGCCGTTCTGCCTCGCTGGTTGCCAGTCGCAGCACATAATCGCGGTGGCGAATATGGATCTCTGGCAATACGTGCGAACGTCGATTCAGCAGGTATTTGTCTAATGTGTTCATGACTTCGTGCCATGGCCCAGAAATGAACGATGTACTTCATCGTTACCATCCATGTGGGATATGTATAGAGTCCCGTTCCACATCGACTTTGTCAAGCCATGTTGAGCATACGGCACGAAACTTTCCGCATTCGTTCACTGGAGCTTGTTACGTTGTTCATCAAAAAAACACGGAAGACAACTTGCATGAATATGCTGTGAAGAGATCTGCTGATTATGCATCGAGTTGAATGGAACCCAGAACTGGTTTGCCTAGTTCGTTCAACGTTTTGATGACAGCTTCCTGTTGTGCCAGAGGCTGCCCTGTTGCAGGGAGCACGATGCAGGTGGAATCCGTTGTTTCAGCAAGTACCAGACCCAGTGGCGAATGAGGAAACGACGGCCCCAGCAGCAGAATGTGCCGATAGTGTTTGGTCAACTCATGCAAAACAGAATGGGTTCTGCTAGCCCACGATTGCGTGTTGGACCAGGCGAGTCGTTTGCCCGGGCCGACCAGGTCGAGCCAGTTTTTCCCCGTCTGCTGGAGTGCTTCACCCAGTGAGGAACCAGTCATCAGTTCTTCCCAGCCGGGCGCATGTGTCAGACCGAAATAGCAGGCAAGATCATCGCCCGGTGTACTGCGTGCTGCATCGATCAGTACCAGCGGATGGCGCGTGATATCTGCCCACGCACAACCGAGGTTGACCACGAGTTCTGATACCGACTGTTGCTGCAAAGGCAGCAGTGTCAATGATCGGCCTTGAATCTGGGTGAGTTCCTGGATCAGTTGTTCAGCCAGTGAACGGTATTCACGGGAAAGCAAAGCTTCCGGCTGATGCACTACCACCACTTCGTCTGCAATGTGCCGCAATGAAACTGGCGCTGCAGGCTCAGCTATTGAAAAGTTCAGTTTCGGATGTGGCTCAGACAGCAATCTTGCTTCATAGACGGTTTTCCTGGCTGGTGGTACTGGTTCTTGTATGACCGGAGCAACTGTCGTGGCTCGGAGATGAACCGGCTGACGCGGTTCATCGTCATTCGGCACTTCATAAAACGGCATGACGACGTGGTCTTCGACTTGTGACAGTTCATGCTCGGTGGACAGAACCTGCAGCCTGGGCGACGTCCCGGCAAGCGGTACAGCAGGCATGGTTGTACCACGTTGTTTCATGCTGTCGTAGAGCTTGCCCATGTGCGTTCCTGTTTTGGCTTCCAGCAGCCTGCGTTGTGTTGTGTTATGCACTTTCTTTCAAAGTGCCGCGAGCAGGCATGGGAACCAGCATGGTCTCCTCCTGCTCTTGTTGAGCCGTGGTCACTCCGGTAGAACTGGCGGCTTCCCATACTGCTTCAGCATCGACTTGCGCTTGCTCTCCATTTTCCGCCAGACGCAGTGCATGCCGGGCTAACCGGTTCATATGCAGCAAAACTCCCTGTCCCATTTCGGCAATCATGTTCCAGGCTTCTTCAGAAAACTGTGTTGCAGGATTACCTCCTGCCCGCTTCCATTGTTCCTGAAGAAAAGTTGCCGCTTCTTCAAGTTCAAGTGGCTTGAGCATGGAACAGCAGCCAATCCAGTGAAACAAACCCATCTCGCTGGCTTGTCTCACTTTCTCCAGCAGTAGTTCAGTTCCCACCAGGAGCAACTGCACGCCGGGATGTCCGAGCGGTGTAGTCGTCTCAATCAGTGGGCGAAGCTCTTCGAGCATGGTAACCGGTACGTGCTGTGCTTCATCGACAATCAGTAGTGTCGATTTTTCTTCTCCGATACAGGGGAGTAGATATTCCATCAGATTCATGCGCAGTTCAACAGTGCTGCGGATGGCAAAAGGCAAGCCGCAGTCGGCTAACAACATCTGGAACAGCGCCTGACTGTCCATCACGGGTGCACATGCAGCCCAGGCAGTATGTAAGCCTCGATTTTCATACTGAGCAGTAAGCTGATGTGCGAGCAGTGTCTTGCCTACGCCATGCTGACCAGTCAGCAAAGCAACGCGTTCACCATCCAGAAGTGATGTCGTGATATTCTGCAAGGCAACTGCCTGTCCGGGCAACAAAGCGACTGAGCCAGTCGTCAAGGCGATGCGGAAGGGGTTTTCGCGTAAGCCCCAATATGCCAGGTCCATTCGCATTGCCTCGTGACGAAAAGGCGAAACTGATTCAGGTTCGCCTAAGCTACATCGAACCACACGCTGGCCACACTTTAACCCTTCACATAAGACGTAACATCAGAGCCAAAATAAGTTTGCAACGACACAAGTGGAAGGAATTGCGCAGAATAGAGTGTCATCATCAACCACGGAATTGGGGTAAGATATGTCAGTTCGCATCATTGACGGAAAGCAAATTGCTAAGAGAGTTCGCACTGAAGTTGCACAGGAAGCTGCCAAGTTTGCTGCTTCCTCTGGAAGGCAGCCCGGGCTGGCAGCGGTGCTAGTTGGTGATGATCCGGCCAGCCATGTTTATGTTACCAGCAAACGCAAGGCTTGTGGTGAAGCAGGCTTGAACAGTTGGCTGCATGCACTGCCTGCCACTACAACCACTTCACAATTGCTTGATTTGATCCATCAACTGAATGCTGACCCTGCGGTTGACGGCATTCTGGTGCAGTTGCCTTTGCCTAAGCAGATTGATGAATTCGCCATCTTAAGTGCGGTCGATCCTGTCAAAGATGTTGATGGCTTTGGCCCGGTCAATTGCGGGTTACTGGCAATGAACCGGCCTCGCCATGTTTCATGTACACCCTTGGGAATCTGGCAACTTCTGATACGGGAAAGAATATCCCTGACAGGCCAGCACGTAGTCATACTCGGCCGAAGTGGCACGGTCGGTAAACCGCTGGCGTTACTGCTCATGCAGAAGCATCCTGATGCCAATGCAACGGTGACAGTGTGTCACAGTCAGTCGAGGAATGTTGCAGAGATCTGCAAAGAAGCAGACGTTGTCGTAGCTGCAATTGGCAAGGCAGGGTACGTCACAAGGAATATGGTTAAACCGGGTGCGGTGGTGATTGATGTAGGAATCAATCGTCTTCCCAACGGAAAACTTGTCGGTGATGTAGCTTACGAAGAGGTGAGTGAAATCGCATCTGCCATCACACCAGTTCCCGGCGGCGTGGGGCCTATGACCATTGCCATGCTGCTGCATAACACGGTCAAGGCTGCACAGATGCGATAATGAAGTCTGGCAGCAAAACTAAGATAGTCGTGAACTGGCACGGTTAACGTGAGTACACGCAGAGGCCGTCCGGTAATTCAGAGTGCATCGAGGATCCATTGTATTTGCCCGTTGTTGTTTCCGCAGCGGTGGTTATGTCGCAGCAGAAGTTGATAGTTGGCGATGGCAGCGAGTAGTTGTGTTTGGTTGTTGCCCAG